>NZ_WHOC01000197.1:0-16227 GCF_013141785.1 Paenibacillus germinis | reverse complement strand
TACAAAGGAATCCGGTTTTCGTAATTGGGTGGTAGCTAGAATTCGTTAACCTAACGTTTTCCGTTAGTTTAACGAGTTCATTTCTTTTCCGTTGTGTCTGTTTTGTAAGGATTGGATAAATCTACTTGATAAAGCAATGAATAAATAGCCAATAGCACCACCAAAAGTATTTAAATTGAGGTCGTCAATATCAAACTCGCGACCTCTAATAAAGCCTAAGTATCCGAGTATAAGCTGGGAGCTTTCTATAATGAGGCTCACGAGAAAGACTGCTAGAATAGACTTCGAAATTCGTTTAAGTTTGAATAACAACGGTAAAAATACTCCAAGCGGTGTTAACATAATAAAATTATAAAACGATAACTTTACGGAATTCCAAAAGAACCAATCATGTGCGAACAAATATTTCCATTTATAAAAATACAATTTTATTCTCGAATTTCCAACCTACTTTTGAACTATCCCGTTACTTCAACGATAACAAGGAGCAGCTGCCACGGTGGTCCGCTCCCTGTTCTGGCTGAACTATCGTTCTCTCGTTAGTTCAATGCCAATCCCATTCCGAGTAATAGTGATTATTAGGCCCTGTTAGAGCCTCGCGAACGTGATGTAATCGACTTGGACTGGCTCTGCCGATTCGATCCGAAGTGCCCGGTTGATCTGTCCCCGGTGATATTGCCCATGTAAGAGGACCTGCAACAGGATGTCCCGGACGGACGTTCGGAACGGAACCCCGCTCTGGTTCGCATAGTCGATCATCTCGTCCAACTCGGATTCCTCGAGCCCTTCGATATAGACGCGATATTGCTCGGTGTTTTCTTCGAACATCGTCCGGATCGCCGTCAGGTCTTCCGCTTCCTCCCACAACGAATATTGCGCGCTGCCCTTGCCCTGCAATCGGGACAGCCAGACTCGTTCCGCGACCGCGACGTGCCGAACCAGCTTCAGAAGGTCCTTGTTCTTCGTCTCACTCTCCTCGAGCGCGTCCAAGATGCGTCCGTCCGCCCAGTACAGGTGGTCCATCATGCACTTAATCGTCTTCATTTCGGTTTCCCCCTCTTCGTCTCATCGACTATTTGAACCTAATGTTCCGTTAGCTTAGTAATTTCACACAAAGTTCCGTTTTCAATCTTTACATCCTCCACTTATTTTCCTTCCGGTATTAAGTAGAGAGTTCCATCTTCTTTAAAATAATCCAAACCTGATGTATCAAATCTAATGAGTTTTTTTGCTGTCTCAGTGTCTTTAGTTTCGCCTAAATTAATTCCCAAAAAATCTATCTTAGTATCCACATCAACTTCAAATCTTTCAGGATAATTATTAGAATTCTTTGCTTTCCATTTAATATACAAGTCCTCATTTTTTGAATAAAAACTTATTTGATTTTCATCTAGAAATTGATGTTCAAAAGCATATAGGCAACATAAACTTTCCCCAGGAAACATGGTATTATTACTTAAACTAGAGCCATTTTCTATATTTATTTTTTTGTTTGTTATTTCTTCAATTGAACTAATTCCCCATTCAAATCTTTCGAGATAGATTCTTGGCGATGTATTAATACCGTCAAATTCAGCGCTGTCGCAATCTATATTTATGTACCATTCTATAAATCCATCATTATTCATAACTCCAGATAACGTTGCGTCTAGAACTTCAATTGTTTTTGAATTTATTAAGTACATTTTGTTTTTCCCTTTCTCAGTATAGAAGTAAGTTATAGAAATGAAATATTCTCTCTCACACTTTAAACTCCTTTATGTCCCAACAAATTAATCCACTTGTTTTAATAAATGCAGGCACCTGCCACCACAGTAACCTGTCCGTTCAAAAAGGAGCTACTTCAATGCAGCTCCTGAATTATAGTTTTTCGTTAGCTTGGTTCAAAACATTAAAGAAGCTCTGTCGTATATTTTCGATTCGGTATAGTTGTTTTCAACAAAATCAATTCAACTACCAGTGTTTATTCATTGATTAAAATGTCTTTCCTTTAAATTTAATCCGATTGAAATTCCATTTTTTTGTAATTCACCTTATTATATCATCTATAATAATGAAAAAAGCTACCCTTTACGGATAGCTTCCCTTATTCATTTTACCTTCAATACTATATGTAGCTAGTTCTCAACACTAACTAATTAACTTCAGTTGGGCTTTTTTCAGTATAATCTTTTGATAAAGTAAAATGTATCTATCCAAGAGCTGACTAACTGATATGACTTTTTCATGTGTTAGACTTCCATTTATAAATGCTTGATTAATCATTTCAAAGCGTAATGATTCAATTTTTTCTTGAAGAATTGATTCCATCGTATCATTCTCCATTCTATGTTATATTTCGTAAGTTGATACCTCTAATTAATATTTTAAATCAAACATATTAGGAAAATATTAGTAATTTGTTTAAAATAATATTATTTCACTTGATCCATTCACAACGAAAGAAGCTAGTTTGCCCCAACCATTTGATCAATATAAATAAGTAATAGTAGAAGCCACTCCTACTCCTCAACAAAAATAAGGAATATCCTAATTTGGACATTCCTTCGCATACTTAGCTATCGTTTCCGTTAGCTCAACAACAAAACAAAACTGGATAATTTTTTTAAAATAAACGAATTAAAATCAATGTTCGTCTATCTGTAATAAAACGTTATTTTTTCTTCATCTAGGGTTAATCGTCAAGGGTTATAATGGGAACCCAAGACCACTTTTCAGCTAGGAGTGAGTTTATTATGAAAGCCGACAATTTACCGTTTGAGGATTATTTAATTGATACCGATGATGAAGAAGTCATTTGGATCAAGAACAGAGCTTTTGTAATTAGGCCAGCAACTGATGATGATATTGAGCGAATTGGAAAAGGGATTCCACCCTTGACAGAGATTGAAAACACATATTCAAGGAGTCGTGATTCATCATGAGAATTGACGGGAAGCACACATGCGTTGATTGTTCAAAAGAATTCGAATTGATGTCGATAGTTGCTCAACCTATGAATTCACCACGTTATACAGTTGCAACGATCGATAAGCATCAGGCCAGGATCCTGGGAAAACGGGGAAATACATATTTCATCAACATCTTTTGACCACATTGCAGACAACTAAATTCATTCGAACACATTGAGTAAGCACCTCAAACAATTGCGGTGCTTTTTCTTTTCTAATGAATGCAAGCGTAGACATCTGCAATATCTCCGTTTTTTTGAGCATGCCAATGGGAGTTGCTGTAGCAACTCCTTCATCGTTTTTATAGAGCCCTTAAACTATCGTTCTTACAAACATGTGTCGCGAGGTAGTCTTGGCCCGCTTTTTTCTGTCATTCAACTATCGTTCTCCGCTAGTTTAATGGGTGGCAGTAGCTAACCCATTTGAACGGCTTTTCCGAGCAATATATGGCTGCCCACTTCACTTGTTGCTATACACCTTTTCGTCGAACCATGCTTCACTATTTGATGCATCTTTCAAAAATCGAAATCCGTGAGGAAGTGCAAGGTATGTAAGCAAATCCGGCCTTTTGAAAACAAGATGATAATAATGAACGACCATGAGTGAATCTATGTTACCATCATAAAGATCCGTTGTTATAAACCACCCTGTCATATGATCGGGGCTGGGATACCATACACCCTCACAAACCATACCTTCATACACACCTTTAGAAATAGCTAACTTTTGCCCAAAAGTAGGAAAATAAGGAGCCGCACCTCTCATCGTACATTCCTTTTCCTGGCTACTAACAAGCTCCACCGAGTAATCGATACCTTCAGTGAATAATCCTTCTTCGTATACAATCTCCCAAAGATCGTAATAAAAATCCGTGCATGGTACGAATTTGAGCATCCACGAATAGTACGCTATGGTTTGATCTGGATTTATTACAGCTTCTGTATCAATTATAAAATCAATCAGATATATCAGAGCCTTTTGATATTGAAGCTCCAGCCTTTCTTTACTAAGTACTCTAATTTCATAACCAAAATCACGATATAAACCACTGGTAACAAAATGTTTACTTGACATTGTATTTTTATTCCTTTATGTTCATTCCCCATCCACTTACCCCTTTTACATAAAATAAGTTATTGGATTAACCCATGACTTAGGCATGAAATAATATTGGAAGGACTATTTTAAGGAGTATTGTAAATGACCAAAACAAGAAAAGTGACTTTATCTCCTATACACGATATAACAGAATATATTAACAACAGTAAAATCGTATCCTGTTCTCAAGGACCTCATACTAATGAATATTATATGTTATTTATTGATGAGGAGCCTCGAAGAATCGATGGAATGTTCGTTCAATCCAAGACCGGAAAACCACATGCCTACAGAATACTAAAAATTCAAAATGAACATTTCACTGAAGTGTTTTTACCAAAACAAAAGTATTATTATCACTTTGTTCAACCTATCGGTGATGACCATCTAATTCTAGTAGGGGCTAGATGCCGATTTTTTAGTGAAGAGAACTTTGAGAAGAATGGAAAGATCTTTGATTATTACGGTGTAAAGAAAGACGAGATCCTATTGGGGGATGGAATACAGACCATCCAATCCACGAAGAATGGTATGTTATGGACTGGTTATTTTGACGAAGGTGTGTTCGGTAACTATGGCTGGAGTGAACCCGTAGGAGCTCCGGGTTTGATCGCTTGGAATAGTAAGGGTGAAGCTATATATAAAAATACGTCTTTCGATATTTGTGATTGTTATGCGTTAAACGTCGTTAGTGACGATGAGGTATGGAGACAGGTGAATTCATTCAGTCTGCTGATCGGGATTTCAGAGGGGACAGCCTACTAATCAGAGGGAATCATTTGATTTATCAGCTTCGTTTAAGTAGCTTGTAAAAACGCTAGTATAAAGATGCTTGAGTCAGTTTGATTAACGAGACTGCAGGTTGTCATCTTGGCAGCCTCGTGGTTTAGAAATTGTGCTATTGTTTCCGTTAGCGTAACAACATCATTTCACTAAAAGATAACTTGCTGAAACCTTAACTTTATAATCCTTGACTAAGAACTAATATCTGATCATTTACATTTACATTACTTAATCCCCCGTGATAACAAACCACGGATGCAATGTCAAGGTCTACATATTTTTTCAAAGAGAGACGAGCTGCATTCATATCCAGTGTGGTCGGGACATGAATTCCCCCGAGAATCCCATCTACACTGTACATCGAATCCCCGGCAATGAGAGTCTTACTTTGCCTTAAATAAAGGCTGATATGACCGGGAGTATGCCCAGGAGTATGGATGACGCGAATCCTGCCGCAAAACGGCAGTTCCTGACCGTCTATCAAGGTTTCATCCACTTTGCCCTTCGGGGGATTCTCAAGGTGACCGTCTTTTATAAGAGGTATCTCCCCCTGAATATAAGGCTTATCCAACTCGTGCGCATATACTTTAACATCATTGCCACATTCCTTCAAAATCTCAGGAAGACTGCCTATATGATCCATATCCTGATGCGTCAAAATCACAACTTTTAGTTTGTCGAACGACAGTCCTACCTTTTCCATCGCGATGCGTAAATCTTCAATTTGCCCTGGAAATCCTGTGTCTATTAAAACGGCCATTTCTTGATCCCACAAAAGAGTGGGGTGAATAATATTCCCATGAAAATCTAGATGAAGCATTTCTACTCCCTTAGATACTTTCATAATTTCGGACCTCCATAAAATAAATTTTGTACGTAAAATAATATTATTACTAGGATTTAGATATTGTCAACATCTTCACGATAAATCATCGCTCGACATATCTTTTGGTAATGTTTGTGTCGTGGTGCTACGACACAAACATTAGCGATTTAAACTAAAAAAAACCCATTTTAAGGGGAACTTAATACACTCCTTTGGTACTACCCTTACCTCGCCGAGCTTCAAGAAGTCCTTCTACTCCTTGAGTCATAAAAAAATTTTTCCACCTATTAAGCATCTATTCGACAGAAGGGGGAGATTCCTAATAAATCACTCTTTATTTCATCGAAATATTCAAACCATCCTGCAGGAATGCACTATATTTCGCTAAATAAAAAACGAGTTATTATATTATTCACGGATAAGGAATAATCTGTAAATGGGTGAGTTAGTTTATTTTCCGAAAATGAAAGGCGGCGATTCTCATGAAGAGATATTTATCGATGCTGGGGAATTACTTACTCTATTTGACGATCATCATTTTAGTGATCTTCCTCTATAATATCGTCATTGATCCAGTATTAGGATGGGGGCAGTTCGGAAAAGGAAAGAACATCCCAATCCAAGTATTCATGGTACTTGTAATTACAATCGCTCTTTCCTCAATTGTTTACGCCATTAAATATCGACTTTTGAAACAGACACCGGTAAGCTTCTGGAGACTTAGTATTTTCTCGCCGATCAGTCCGAGCTTTTCGGTTCATATGATAACAATCGGGCTGGCGTTCACTTTATTAAACGCTGCCTCCATGAAACTACTTCTTTACTACAACATTACAACGTTCAATGATTTTACAGAAGAATATTTCGCCTCTGTTCCTTTCGTTTACATTATACTTTCCTCCGTGCTCACCACTGCACTTGAGCTGATCCTGTTCTTTGGTATCATGTTTAACGAAGCCCGGAAACATGTTCCCGTATTCTGGCCAATTCTAGTCATCGCTTTGATTATTGCGGCGTTGCAGCCGGGAGGAATTGCGATGCAGCTTCTGGGTGTAGCGTTAGGATTCATTTATGGATCCATCTATGTACGCCTTTCATCCATATGGTCCATTATGCTGATTGGGATCGTGTTTAACATCAGTCTGTTCGGCATGAAAAGAATCGGTTGGCTTGATTCCATGGAGAATATGTCGGACTTCACCCTTATACTGCTTGCGGCAGTCATGGGACTCTATCTCATCTTTAGCACCCTTTGGTACTGGAGAAAACCAAAAGCGGCTACTAACAGCCGCAGCCGACGTAGTGCACGTTAAGGTGTCTTCCCACGTGATGCCAACTCAGACCACCGCAATGTGAAGAGGAATGGCTGCTGCTTGATCGCACAGCTGAGGATATCATAATGTTTACTTGCTTACATTCGATAATTAATAACAACATAAATCGAACTCAAAATTGGTTCAAGAAAATTGAACATAACAATAAAGTTATGGGAATTAGATAAACAAAGATATTTATGATAAGCTCTTCATTTCCCATTTGATCGAGTTCAGCTATAACAAAAGCTATCTTCAGTAGTGCTATCTTTTCTAGTACCTAAATTTATTACCGCAGTATACTGCCCGTTACTTCAATAAATGAAAAAGGAGCTGCCTCGTGGCAAGCTCCGGAACTATCGTTCTTTCGTTAGTTTAATCTCGACTTTCCACGTTTCACAAAGGGAAGTCACTTGGCTAGCTCCCGATCCAACATTTGAGCCAGTTGAATCAAGTCTGCCTGCACATTGTCGCTGTTCGCTACGATTTTGGTAAGCTGATCTCGTACCATTGCTTGAGATTCTGGCAAATAACATTCCACCTATGCCAAGAACAAATTGCCCAAGATAATCGATGGTTTGTTCTAAGCTTTGCCCTCTTGCAGTACCTGTACATAATGACTTAGCAATTAGGTACGTCTTTCCCCCTTCAATCATATGAGCGTCATGCAATAGCTTGCATTCAAAAGTTTCATTTATCACGGACACGGCCCTGCTCAATATCGAGCGGGGCCTTTGTTTAGGTTAGCGCAGAGTCTATCCTACAGCCATCCTCCACTTCAACCCGTCTCCTAATTGGATAAACGTATATTTATGTCGTAATCAGAGGTGTTCAGAGGGCTCAAGCTGAATATTATTCAAATGTTTCATTCGGTTTATGACAGATAATACTTCATTAATTCTTGGTAATTCAAGCCATCTTTCGAAACCAGGGAAAAAGGAAGAAAATACAATATCCACTCCTTCTCTCTCCATATCTTCGAGAGCTTTTTTGATCTTTTCATGAAAAAAGATGAAGCGATCCTGATTACTTATAGCGATTTTTCGAATTAAAAAGGCAATAGCTGCAAGCTGGGCGTGTGATGTGATATTGTAAAGCCCTCTGATATCAATTTGTTCATCACCTATCATCATGTATCCCATGGTTGAAACCATTAGCTTTTCTGTACCACTGCCCTGTGGATAGCTCGAAAAGTGATCGGTGGTTATTTTTCTTTCTATCTCCCATTTTGCAAGGGGGGTACGTTCGCGTGGTTTGTCGTGTTCACATAATTTTTTTGCTTCCTGGGTTACGTTTTTTGGCACAAAATTGTCCATCAGGATGATTTGATCGGCAACGGATAAAAATTCACCGCTACCTCCAATAACAAGAACGGAAGATACGTGGGCAGCCTCATAAAGCTCCCTGACTCGTTCCGTAAAAGGTGTAATGGGTTCATGCTTGATTAATGAACGCATTTTGATGTCTTGAATCATAAAATTCGTCGCGCTTCTGTCTTCATCAATAAGAAGAAGCTTACACCCGAAGTTGATTGCCTCCATAATATTTGCGGCTTGAGATGTGGAACCTGAGGCGTAGTCAGTCGAAAACTGTTCAGTCGAACTATTGGGTATCCATTTTATGAAAGGCGTAATATTGATATTTTTTATGGGACGGCCTTCCTCTGCAGATATTTCCATTGCACTTTGATCTGTAATCACAAATTCTCGTCCATCGCCTATGATGTGATTGTAAATCCCCGAATTTAGTGCATCCAGCATTGTGCTTTTACCCGAATAACCACCGCCGGTGATGACCGTCACACCATGTTTTATTCCCATTCCTCGCAAACCACAAATTTCAATTTCAATATCTTCCGGGGATGTAAAAGGCAAGGCACCCTCCAGTGGTCCGCTGTTGTCTTTTTTTCTTGGCAAAATGCTGCAATTCGCAATAAACGCACAATACTCACTTGATTTCAGCCATTCGCGAATCATATTTTGCTTTTTTACCAATTCATAGGCAGCATTTAATTTGATGAGATCAAACTTGGCAATTAACTCCTCCACTTCTTTTGGAAGCATCTTGCAGAGCATGCGCATAGCTTTATTATTATCCTTGAATGGAAGTTGAACTGTAATCATTAAGCATAGATACCATTTTTCCGAGATGACTTCGACAAAGGATGCATTACGTTGCAACACCACATTGGTTGGACGAAAACAATAAAAAGCACCATTTTCTTTATCAGAACGTGACCGGTTATAAATCAATTTATTTAATGCCTCAATATGATCAACCCATTCTCTTAATGCAAAATCTGAGAGAACAACTTGATCCATATTTTCATCTAAGCCGAGACGGTCAAAAGGTATTTTTATGGTGATACATGGTTTATCCAGTGTGAGTTTATGTGTCCGTTCAATGAAATAGGCAACATTATTATTCCAATAGGTTGGGTCAGATATCGTCCCCCCTTGATCATAGTATGAACCTTCATAAATCATACTGTAAGATGACTGTCCGGATTGTAATGAGCGAAAATATTGAGCGAGTCTTTTAATAAAGCATCATCCTTTCATATTTGGAAAGCGGTCAATAACGGGAAACGATGCCGAAGTTGAAACGATATCTCAAGAAGGGGGCCCCTTATCCTTTGGAACAAGGTAACGATGAAACGGATCGACCTCATAATCTCCAGGTATGAGCCTGCTCACACATAAACCGGCACTGTATGAATTTTTCCGCGAAAAAATGAATTCCATCCTAAGTAATTCAAGTTCAATACATA
Organism: Paenibacillus germinis; assembly: GCF_013141785.1. Lineage (NCBI taxonomy): Bacteria > Bacillati > Bacillota > Bacilli > Caryophanales > Paenibacillaceae > Paenibacillus > Paenibacillus germinis. Next base: position 6,486 of record NZ_WHOC01000197.1, on the reverse strand, counting down.
TTCCCCCAAACGATTAATTCTAACCAATTTCAAAATAAAACCACTGCTGTTGCCTTGACCAACCTTTTTATCCTAAAAAAATAACAGCCACTCTGTAAGTGGCTGTCATAGACCGGCAAGAAAGCTTAAACGTTCCTTCTGCCAAAATATAAAAGCTCTGAGAGTGAATCCTACCCTCAGAGCATAATGTATTCGTAAAAGAATAACTAAAAAGCAACATGAGGATACGACCTATATTTTTTTGTTTTCATTGTCCTCACCTCATTACGATTTATTTTTTCAGCAACACAATCATAACATTAAGATCATCCACAATATAGGGAAAGATTAATTATAATTAACTCAAACCTTGAAATAGTAAACGATGCCTCCATAGTATGAAAACACATACAGCAGCGTTGGTTGTAGAAGCGCCATACGTCAAGAGGCTCACTGGACAAAGGAGTCACCATCGCTTCATATTGCCAGTCCGTGTCGAATACGATGCGACTCTGACCGTGCGATTCGAACACTTGCGCCTTGCGAATCGTGCAAAGGTTCCATTTCGCGATAGGTTTCATGATTGTTGTTTGTTCTCATTGCAAGTCCCCTCTCAATTTGGTTCACATGTAATATTATTCCACATTTTCAAAACACATGTAACTCATTAATCACCATGCTAACCTGCCCGTTACTTGAATGATCAAAAAAAGGAACTGCCGCAAGACAAGCTCCTTCACTATCGGTTCTCTTTAGAACACTTGATGCCCGTTACTTCAACGGACAACGGCAGCCGATAGTCTTGGCCGGCTACCGCGGTGTCCTTATTCAGCTATCGTTAGCTTAATCCCCTGTTCCTTCAAGTTCATTGATAATTTTCTCCACGGATTCTCTATGAATTTCTTATTGTATATTCAGCTATAGTTCCTCGGTAGCTTAGTCTTTTTTCCTCCACAATCCTCCAGAACAAGGTTTGAATCCACTCTCATTATAAAATGACGCGTGCTTTGAATCGTAGGTCAAGGTTACAATCTCCAGTCCTACACGCTCTGACTCTTGAAGTAATTTCTTCACTAAGGATTGGCCTATTCCTTTCTTCTGATATTGTGGATGCACTATAATGTCCTCCATATAGCCATGCTGCAGTCCCATTCCTGCAACATAGCCGAATGCTATAAGCTCATTGTTTTTTTCAACGCGGAGACCAGCCCAAAAGTTGCAACGCTCAAATAAAGTTGGGTAATCGGAATGTCTGCCGTCCCAACCCACAAGTTCTCTTAAATTTGGAACTTCGTGTGATTCTATAGGCAGATTTATTAATATTTCTCGCATCAATAGTCTATCCCCTTTGTTTAATTCCGTCTTTTGTTGAGTTCTCCACCACATAGAAACTATCCTGCCCAATCGCTTAATGACAAAAGGAACAGCTGCCACGGCGATCCGCTCCCTGGTTTGTTTGAACTAACGTTTCTCGTTAGCGTAACGATATATACAATTTACTTCCAGATTTTTGTTCAGTTCCAAGCTTATCAATTTGCATCTTTTACATGTAAGAGATTGTGTAAGAGATCGGCCAATGGCGCTTGAGACCCCACCTGCATTGCTGTCTCCCTGAATTGTCCGACATCCTTTAAGGCAATCCAATTCCTGGATAAGATCTTCTAGTCGATAGCGAGCTGTGTGCCGAAGTTCTGAAAGATGGAAATAGGAAACAGTGTTCACGCGAACAACTAGTGTTAATAAAAAGAATCTTATATCCTGTTAAAAGGAATACTCTCTTTCAACTTTACAAATTTTGATTTTGTAATTTTGGTACCAGTCTTGCTTACCTTTCTCCTGGGCAACTTTGTGAGATTGATTCTGCTTCCAGTTACTGATCGCCTCCAGGCTATCCCAATAGGAAATGGTAATGCCAACTCCTGAAGAATCCCTGACACTTTCCACTCCTAAGAAACCAGGTTGTTGGGTCGCAAGTTGCTCCATTTTTTCAGCCATGATATTATAGCCGTTATCCCCCGCAGTGCGTTGACTTGAAAATATGACTGCATAATACGATCCGTTTGTTTCATGAACCATTCCCATCAAGCTCCTTCAATCGTAAAATTCTTTGTATAAATTAGATTATACTATTATAATTTAGATAAAAAAAATGAATGTTTGTAATAACATAGATGAATAATTCTCATGTATCATAGGGGGCAAGCATGAATCTAATTAAATACCAGATTTTCAGTAAGGTAGTCGAAATTGGAAGTCTAACTAAAGCAGGAGAGATGTTGAATCTAACACAATCAGCAATCAGTCACGCAATTTCTAGCTTGGAACTTGAATTTGGACTGAGTCTTCTCATAAGGAACAGATCGGGTATCCGACTAACAAACAATGGGGAACGTTTGATACAACACATCAGAGAAATCCTACAACTTAATGAAAAACTTAATCAAGAGGTAGCCGCGATAAAGGGGGTCGAAATCGGTACAGTGAAGATAGGTACTTTCTCAAGCGTATCTATTCAATGGTTACCCCATATTATGAAACTATTTCAGAATCAATTTCCTCATATCGAAATGAAACTACTCGATGGTAACTACTTTGAAATAGAAGAATGGATAGCAAACGGAACTGCTGATTTCGGATTTGTGAATATGCCTACTCTACAAGCATTTGATGTGGTGCCGCTTCAAAAAGATAGGATGGTATGCATTATGTGTTCGAATCACCCCCTCGCTCGCCAATCAACCATTCGAATAGAACAAATGATTGATGAACCCTTTATCATGCCTGTTGCAGGTTGTGACACTGATGTAAAGCGAATTTTCACGCAAAATAAACTCATCCCGAAAATCAAGTATGAATTAGAAGATGACCATGCCATAATCGCCATGGTGCAAAATGGTTTAGGGTTGAGTATTCTCCCTGAAATGATTTTGTCTCAACACTCCGACAACATATGTTGCCGCCCATTGGACGGGGAGTATTATCGTTCCATCGGTATTGCTACAACTTCGTTTAAAAACGTCTCTCCAGCGGCAAAAAAACTGATAGAATTCATTACAAGATGGGTCGCCAATCGAACCCCCTTTTAAATATTATTCCACGCTATCCTGCCCGTTACTTGAATGAGAACAGGGAGCAGCTGCCGCGATCTGCTCCCTGCTTATTACACTATAGTTCTGCGTTAATTGAAACTTTTACCTCTCTCATATATGATGTGATAAACACTCAGATCTTATTTTTTATTATCAATGGCTTTTTTGCGTCTACAATAATGGAAACCATACCAAGTCCTTCGATAGAATTCCTTGTATCAAATCGAAAGGATCTTCCTATCTTTCCATCTACTTCGTTCCAGTAAATATAATTAAAATCTCCCTTTTCATCACAATATTCCAACAATGATACTTCAAACCCGGCTTTTTCAAATACTTCTACGAATGTTTTCGCGTCATAAACTATTTTGTGAGTTGCCGCCGGATGGTCCGCTGGACCAGGACCACCGACTTGAACAATCTGTTGGTACCTTTCGTTATGGAAATTTTTATCCGGAACGGCACAACGAATGTACCCACCTGGTTTTAAAAACTCATAACAATGGTTCGCAGCTACAATCCCCTCCTCATAAGTTAAGTGTTCCCACACGTGTTCAGCCAACAGCGCATCAATACTCCCCGGTTTAAATAAGGTGTTCCAACTTTCCAAAGAAAGTAAATTCAACTCATCCTCTTGTGTACTGAGCCAACCATCATAGTTTGTTCTTCCTGCACCAATTATAACTTTCATCTAAATACCACCATCCCGATTTCGTATTAATTAATTACAGTGTAACGCTTAGAAATAAGGATAAGAATGGATTTTTGTTAGGTTACTATGGTTATTTGTTATTGAAGATAACTGCACGTTAGTTCAACAAAGACAGCCGATCGTATTGACCGGCTGCCGTAGTGTTCCATGATGAAGCTATAGTTTCCCGTTAGTTCAATCTCTAACCCGACAACAAATTTTACTCCACCCATCGTGATTTTCCTTTTTTTTTACTTTTCCCCGCTCGTTAAACAGTCTGCCGACCGGCAAAGCTCGTCGGCAACCGGACAATGTTCTTGACATTGACAAATGACAAGAACTTGATCCGATCATAAATAAAGCCCGCAATTCAAGCAGACTTCATTAGGCTAATGTTCTTGTCATCCGACATCGGACGTCCTGTCACGTTGGTATAGTTTCCGAGTAATGACCGTGACAACAACTTTATTCCACTAAACCCAAAGAAGCCGCGATTTACGCGGCACTTAATGAGATAAAGTTCTTGTCAACCGACACATGGCTGTGACAAGTCAGGTTAAGAGGTCCTGAGCTCTTTACGTTTATAAAATTAAAAAGTATTATATACATTTTCACATTCTTTAGCGGTCGGTTCATAAAAACAGTGCTTCTTCCATCGTCCTACGAGCGGCTGATTATACCAAGTTGGCGGACATGGTCCGGGATTTTCGAACGTTCCTGGACGGAAATACCATAGGGAGAATTTTCCTGGCCAATTCCGCTCCCCATTTACAGTCCGTTGCGCCAGACGGCGTTCCCTCTCTCTTGCGTTTTGATAGTACATACCATGTTGCAATGCTTCGAACGCATGCGGCTGGTTGATCATTTGGGGAATTGTCCGGATTCCTTTAAAATCGGAGCAATTCGCTCTTATTCGGTTAATGCCAACATTTCCAACAAGGAGCATGCCCATTTCGCCTTCGGTCTCAGCTTCAGCTCGAAGCAACCTTGCCAACATATCAATATCCTGTTTCCTAGCTTTTACGACTGCCATTGGCTCACCTCTTTAGATTTCTATACACATCATATTGTAGGTGAAGCGGATGTGTTACTCTGGCAAAATAGTGAGCGATAATAAATAGCCGTTCCACCACACTCTTCTGCCCGTTAGCGAAGCAAAGGGCTGCAACGCGTACTTCTGTTCGGCGAATTACTCAACAAACCTGCCAGCGTGGAAAAGGCAGCCGCTTAAAGCTGGCTGCCTCGGTGTGGTCAGTATTTAGCTATAGTCTCCGTTAGTTGAGCGAGCGTTTAGCCTATTGAAGTAAGTTGTAAACATACTCTACTTTATCATCGGACTATGATAGTAATGGTATATAACCTTTTGGAATGCGGCACATTACTTATTAATGGACTAGAGATCCTTTTGCATTGTTAACATTCTCCCTGATATTACAAGCTTCTTCATATTTACATCATAGACTTGTAAAATCCAAGTCAATATAAGGAATATCATTTTTTATATTATTAATATAAAAAGTTAATGCTTCCTTATTCCAATCGCTCCAGTTATCAAAGTTACCCATATCAGAACTACGGTGTATAAGACCAATAACGATAGCTTGTCTTAAATTAATAAATAATGGAATGGTATCTAGTGAACTACGGCTTAATGTATTTTCTTTGGAGTATCCTTGAAAAAAGTTTGAAAAAAATCGTTTTGTTATTGTCTTTCGAGTATTTACATCTGTAATAATAAATGGAATTGGAGTTTCATGGAATATCGATGTTGCAATTTCAGAAGCAAACCAACTGTACTCGCATTGATCAAAGTCAATGATGCTCGGGTGATCTTCATGATTCAGGTAATTCCCCGGACTAATGTCTCCATGAATAAGCCCAAACGAATCTCTGTCTCTTGACAATGATTGAATTTGACTTATTATTAACTCAAGTTTTTGTTGAAGCATCTCATTAGGTACATAATTTTGAAATTTTGTAATAGCTGCATTGTCATTCCAATCATACCTTTTTTGAATAGGAGAAAACTGTTTTGATAGCTTATGCATCTTCCCAGTAAACCTGCCAATTCGTTCATAAAAGATATCACTTTCGACGCAAATTTCAGCCCTTCTGCCAGGAGCAAATTCAAAAGCAGTCGCAATAAAACAGTTATCAGCTTGTTCAATAACTTCAACATATTCACCTTGATTAGAAAGTAAGGCTTTCGATACAGTCATTCCGGAATCGGCTAGATAAGAAATAAACTCGATCTCAGCTTGCGTTATATCCTTACTCCTATGTGAGCTATGAGCAATCCTTAATATCACATTTATTGATTCACGTTTCCCTAAAAACACAAAATTTTGAAAACCGGCAAGTTCTATAGTATCTGCAAAGTTAATGCCAAACCGACCTGCTGCCTCTAAAAAAATTTCTTTTGTAAATTTGTCTTTAATAGAACTTTCGATATGGATCTCCTCCAAATAAATAATGTTTTATTTCTTATTGAGTTACCGTACCTTTATGAAAGCTATCCATGTTGCTATCATCTTGGTTCCGCATGTATGTATATTTCATATCCCTTAATTTTCGTTAGTATTAAAGTCTCTAAAATATGATAATCTCGTTCCCGAATGAATCCATAAATTGAATCTGTAGCGATTACAATCCTCATTTTTTAATACCCTTTCAAACATAATAACAAATTAATAATGAATTGGTTGATAAAAAAAGATTATTGTTAAA
>NZ_WHOC01000196.1:0-25591 GCF_013141785.1 Paenibacillus germinis | reverse complement strand
TCATCCTCCACTTCTTCACCAAGGATCTCTAAATTAGCCAAATTAATTTCTATTGGTGGAATCACACGATAAGGAAAATCAGAATCATTGAAAAGCTGCATGCCACCGCACTCTTTATAAAATTCTTCAAGATCGGATGGCAATATGTGAGAAGAACGAAGTTTTGGTAAAACCGATGCAGGATAAACTTCACAGTTTGAAAGCGTCTTAGCTTCGTTAATAAACCGAATAACGTTATTCATGTCATCGTCCTTTCTGCGGCTGCTCAAAGTTTCTTTGAACTCTCGTTTCCCGTTAGTTTAGTGCTATTTATGCTTACAGAAACTATTCTCAGTTCTTTAGATCATTGAAACTATCTATAAAATAACCATCTGATTTGCGTTCTTTATCAGATCTCTCTAAAAGATCTTCTAATGTACATTTTGTTTGGTCTTCACCAAATCTTCTTATAAGATCAGCTTTGTAGTACTCCATGTCACGGCCTTCAAAAACATAATCTAATGCACCGTAACTATCCCCAATATATATAGTGAAGTCACTGCTAAAGTAATCGGCTATTTCTTTACATATGCTTCTAAGTTCTAATTGCAGTTCTGGGTTTTCCAAAAAACTATACCATCTAAAACATGAATTAAAATCACACATATGTTTATTAAATATGAAGTCAAAACCTCCAGGACCGCTAACCTCGATATATTCTTCATCGCCAATGGCTACTGGATCAAACGGATCAAAGTTCAAAGATTCAATTCTTCGTTGACGATTTAATGACCATTCCATTCTTAAGTGAGGGTTATGTTCATTCACTTTTAAAATAAATTGAACAATCTTAGGGAATCTAATTCCTTTAATGAGCTCCTCTTAAAACTTCTGTATAGACTTATAATCAAAAGAATGTTGAAACGTTGCAGAGAAATTTACTCCCAAAAAGATCACTTCCTAACCGTTAGATTCACACTAAGTTTATCATTATTTATCATCGACAGAATTGAACTATCTTCCCGTTTACTTCAACAAAAAAAGCAGCCGATCGTTCTGTCTGGCTGCCATGTGATTCTATTTCAGCTATCGTTCTGCGTTAGCTCAACGAGATGTTGCCGTTCAGCAGCATTTTTATAATTGAAACGCTACTCGTTACTATTTATAGCCTTCTCCGCGAAATACACCTCATTCTTTTTGACATAGATGTCGTATTGGCTGTTACCATTGGAGCCCATTCCACCAGTGACCTGACTTGTTATTCGGCTACGATATGAAACACCATGACCTTTTAAGTTATTTACAACATCATAATATTTCGATTGATTGAATGTAGTAAAAACAAGATGCCTATGTTTGGAAAAAAGAAACATGATGATATTCATAATGAGTTGTTCGATATTCCCCATATTAATCATCCTTCCTTAAATTTCAGTTAGTTGTGAAACCAGCGACGAATATCCCAAAAACGCAAGTTAAGATTCCGTACAAATTGTATTCCAATCGATTAGGCTTGGTTTAGTGAATATCTTTCATTGAACACCTCTAATTTAGACTTTCAATAATCAAAAAAGTTCCACAATTTTACAGTTTTTATTCCTTATTTATTCAACTCTACTGCCCGTACTTAAATAAACAAAAGAGGAGCTGCCGCGAAGCATTCCCCTCAACAATCCTGCCCTTTAATTCAATGAAAAACAGGGAGCAACTGCCGCGGCAATCAACTCTCTGGTTATTAAACTTACGTTTCTCGTTAGCTTAACTTAACATCAAAATCCATCAATTGGTTGTTCCTTATGTATGTAATTATTTTTTTGCACTCTTCCCTTACTCTTACTGTTCCTATTTCATTCGTAAACCAAGTGTCTCTTCTTGTATCTTCGTCGTTGACTGGACAAAATGTATAAGAAATTGAATCGGGCAGAAATGTCATCATGGTTAGATGGCAACGCCGCATATGATAAGCTGTTGTAACAATCAAAATTCTTTGAACATTAGCTAATCCGATACTGCTCTCCAATACTTCTGAAGAAAATAAAACATTTTCTTTTGTATACTTAGATAATGGTTCGATCAAGATATCCTCTTTAGGAATGTCTTGTTTTATTGCTTCTTCTCTCATCATTTTTGCCTCAACATCATTTTGACCATCCCATTGCATCCCACCTGAAAACAAGATTCTTGGAGCACGTTTTTGTTTGTATAGCTTAATTGCTTCAGGGACTCGATATATTAAAGATTTTTGGCTTCCAAACACAAAAATAACATCGCCTTTAGAACCATCATCCACCAGATTATTAAATAATATCAAGTCAATATGATTTTGAAGAAAGTTCTCAGGATCGAACTGCGAGATCAGCAATTTAATCCCTCCCTTAATATTTTCCTTTTATTGTAACATAAACTAGAACCTGAATCGCACTACGTTGTCCTGCCCGTTAACGTAATGAAGGCCACCGATCAAACCGGCAGCCTCGTCCTAGGTGTTCATTTAACTATAGTTTTTCGTTAGTTGAAAAATTAATCCAAGGTCATTAATTCTTTTTTGTCCTATACTGGAAAGACACGGCAGCCAGGATGGTTGTTATCCCCCATAGAAGAAACCCGCCGTATACCGGGATGAAGACCCAAAGATGCATATCTCCGATTTCTGCATGTCTAAGAAGATACAAGCCAGTGGATCCAATATAAGTAAATGCCACACCGCCTAACCATGCAGGAAAAAGTATCAACCGGCGATTCATTTTTCTCCCCCAGGATTGTACCAGTGACAGTCCAAGCAGTGAGGCAATACAAGCAAGAAGAGCGGTGATATCGATCCCGTTTGAATAAAGTAAATAGATGACAGGACTCCCCGATTTCATGGAAATGTGCAGCTCTGAAACCCCTTTAACGGACCAACCCAGAGCGATTCCGAATGCCCATAGAGTTTTCAATACGGCATAAGGCAGTAATACTGCAGCTGCTGTATATCCCCATATCTTTGAGGAAAGCCATCTGTTTCTCTTACTATTCATCTTGCTCGCTTCCTTGTCCATTATTACCGTCCCAATGATCATGATCATCCCCCTCCTACACCCCCCGATCAATTTATGAAAAGAAATTAAATTGGGCAATTAGCCCCTTATCGAAATTTGCTGAGTTATAACTTATAGATAGTACAAAAAGCGTGGTCAGGAGAATAACGAAGGTCAAAAAAAGTATCATGCCTCGTCTGAAGCTACGTAGGGAAACGCCGGTAGCATGTGCATAATGAGAAGCCGTTAAGGCAGCCAAGATACCCATGATCGCAAACCAAGGTTCGTAAAATAAGAGATCCCACAGAACGGCACTTTGGATATCGCCGATCAGATGAGGAAAGGCAATCGTAATGACCCCAGTCAAATGCAATGTCTTTGTAATGATCCCACTGAAGCCATGTGCGAGTAAAAAAGCAGTACAGATAAGGGTTGGAATCAATATCATCAGACGGTGGAATTGTTTGCCTCCAAGCCCGGGGATCCTCGACGGAACCACCCACGGCTTAGCGAGTGTGAGCAGGATAAAACCACAGATCAGGATGACGACACCCGCGTTGTAACTTGCCATATAAAACCCTGTAGGATCTTTCAATTGAGCCCCATTGCTTATAGAACCACCTGCCGCTTCATAGAAGCGAATGAAAACCGCATAAAAGTACGCCATGAGGAAACCGGCATAAGCAGGCCATACCGATTTTTGGGTAAACCGTTCAAAAAAGTTCATTTCAAATCTCCTCCAATTTCGTATCCATTACATAAATTAACCCTACCTTCATTCTAGCCTGCGAAGGTTAAAATGAAGGTAGGGCCTCGTTTAAATTTCGTTTAATTCGTTTTAAACAAATGAATGCGGGTTCCATTCGTTGAACTTGATACTTTCCATTCCTGATCCATTTCCTGAAGCATTAGCGAGACGATGGACAAACCGATTCCTGCCCCTCTTTGATCCGAATTCTCTTTCATGCCAGGTCCTTTGTCTTCAATCACAATTGCGGTTCTGCCCGCCAGTTCTTCCGTATAGATGCCAATGTAACGGCCATTTTGCGCATGCCTGACTACATTCTGAAACAGGTTATCCAAAATGCGGAGGAACCATTGCGGGTCTACATCCCATATTAATGCTGTTTCCGGCAATCGAACATCTACTTCGAAGTTTTCCTTTTCAAACACCGGATACCATCCGGCAGCAGAAGTGCGGATTAACCTAAGGATATCCGTCTTTTTTTTCTGCATAATGTACTTTCCAGCCGATAATAACGTATACGAAAGCAGGTTTTCAAGCAATTGGTTCAAGACGGCCACTTTGCCTTCAATTAATTGAAGTGATTCTCTTCCTCTTGAAGATAAGTTTTCTTTTTGCAGTGAATACGTGTGACCCTGGATATTCGTGAGCGGAGTGCGCAAATCGTGAGATAGGCTGGAAATGAGTTCCTTGCGAAGGGATTCCTCCTCTTGCTCACGTTTCTTGCTGTTTTTCAATTCGTTGATCATGCGATTAAACGCTGACCCCAAATCTCCGATTTCATCTTTTTTATCCACGATAATTGGGGCTGGAATACCGGTCTCATCGACTTTGGTCATTGCGGTTTGGAGATGAACGAGCCGTTTGCGTATGGTTGAGAAAAACAGCCAAGAGATAAATAGAAAAACGAGGAATATAAAAAAAACGTATACCAGCAAATACTTGTCATCAATAAGCGATAAGCTGGGCGATTTGGTAAGGGCGAGCGGCACTTGGAACACCATGATGCCTTGATCCCGTTCGCCCCCGATAAAAGCAATGATCGTGAATGGGCCATTGCCAACGCTTTTCTCCATGAACTTTATGCTGTCTTGAAATGTCCATTCGCTCGGTATATGTTCTACATCAGAGTGCTTAAGCTGTGTTTTTCCCGATGCATCGACCCAGAACATCGTCGCTAATGAATATTTTCCCTTTAATTTTCGTAGTTGATTAGTAATCTGCTCCGAGGTGGCGCCGTTCAACTTGTTCGCTTCCTCATGCCACATGAGCTCCAGCTTTTGAGTATTAAAGTAGATTGATTTTTGCTCCGCGTGTTTATCAAAGAAAAGCCCGGGGAGGTAATAGAGAGGCAAAACAAGAGGCCAAATAGCAAGTGCAGCAACTACGATCAGCAAATACTTCGTCAACAGGGAATGACGTAAATTCATAGCTTCACCCTGTATCCGATTCCCCGGATTGTTTCTACAATTTGCGGGTTGTTTGGATCCTGTTCAATTTTCTCCCGTAGATGACGAATGTGTACCATTAAGGTTTTGTCACCTTCAATATAGGGCTCACCCCAAACCGCTTCATAAATTTGTTCCTTTGTTAATATTTGATTTTGATGGCGGAGTAAATAAATGAAAATTTGGAATTGCTTTGCCGTAAGTACAACTTCTTGATTCATCCTTGAATCCATAATGAGATTTTGTTCTAAATAGATACGCAAATGAGAGAGCTCAATGAGCGGTGGGGCTATTCTCCCAAAACGCCGGAGCAGCACTTCAACCCTTGCCGCCAGCTCATCTGGATGAAAAGGCTTAGTCACATAATCGTCCGCAAACAGAAGCCCCTGCAATTTATCCTCAATTGTGGATCTCGCAGACAGCATCAAAATAGGAGTCTTTGACAGTCCCTTTTTCAATCGTTGTCCAACTGAAAAGCCATCCAATCCCGGAAGCATAACATCGAGAATCACAAGGTCAGTTTCCTCCATATGCTCGATTGCGCCTTCCCCGGATGTGAGCCAAGTTACTTGATAGCCTCTTCCAGTTAAATCTTCACTTACCCAAGTGCCCATTTCCTTATCGTCTTCTATATATAAAAGCTTCTTTTTCAAGGAATTCTCTACCTCCGCTCAAAGTGTACCTCTGTTTCATATCAGCTTGTGAAACTGGGTTGCTGCTTATTTCTTCCATTCGTTCAGAGAGAATTGGAAGTATTTCCATAGTCAATTTTACATTCATACAATGAAACAACATTCAATTTAATGAAACAATATTATTTTAAAATAACATGTATATATTTACCATACACAAGCATGAAATTATTCATTAAACCTCCCATTAGCACAACAGGCCACCGAGTTTGTCGTCGGCAGCCAGTTTAATCTTTGTTATGGATCTATCGTTCGCCGTTAGCTTAATACCTTCTCGTAACATTCCAGTATTCAAGACGTCCCACCGACTTAAGGCTTTATATGTATTATTAATATTGAAACTAATTGCTGGGCAGTTGGATGCCACGCCAGCCGCTTACATCGCATTGGCCATATTCATTATCACCCACAGCAAACACCGTGCCATCCGATTTAAGGCCGAGAGTATGAGCGCAACCCGCCGCAACCGCCACAATATCGTGCCAGCCACTTACATTGCATTGGCCATACTCATTCCTACCCACAGCCGCCACCGTGCCATCCGATTTAAGCCCGATTGTATGATTACTACCCGCCGCTATCGCCACAATACCGCGCCAGCCGCTTACATCGCATTGTTCATGCTTATTCCAACCCACAGCCGCCACCGTGCCGTCCGTTTTAAGTCCGACGGTATGAAGGTAACCCGCCGCTGCCGCCACTATGTCGCGCCAGTCGCTTACATTACATTGGCCATACCGATTATTACCCACAAACGTCACCGTGCCGTACGATTTAAGCCCGACGGTGTGCCAGTCACCCGCCGCTACCGCCACCATATCACGCCAGCCGCTTACATTGCATTGGCCTTCATTATTTCGACCCACAGCCACCACCGTGCCATCCGATTTAAGCCCGACGGTACGACGCCAACCCGCCGCAACCGCTACAATATCGCGCCAGTCGTTTACATCGCATTGGTCATGCTTATTCCAACCCACAGCCGCCACCGTGCCGTCAGATGTAAGAGCGATTGTATGAGCATTACCTGTGTTCGTCGCCATATGAACATTACCAGCCGCAACCGCCACAATCTCGCGCCAGCCGCTTACATCACATTGGCCATATTTATTATCACCCACAGCCGTCACCGTTCCGTCAGATTTAAGACCAACGGTATGACGACGCCCCGCCGCTATGGTATCTTTAGGCCACCGTTTCACCATTAGCGCTACTTCAATCGGTGAAGTGTAATCCATGTTTTACCTCCTTGAAAACAAGACCTATTTTATTTTCAGGTCATGCTCCTTGCGAACTTCGCAAACACCTCAACAATTTAAATATTTCGCGCATCCATTAAACTATCCCTGCCCGTTTAATAAACAAAAGAGAAGCTGCCGCGAAGCAAGCCCCTCAACTATATTTTTTTGTTGAATGATCATACATTATTTGAGATTCAACTTTTTCAAAATTTCTTTCAACCCATCATTTCTTATTTTGGAGTTATAAGATTCAGGACCGGAAATATGTACGGTTAGCACCGCCCCATCTTTAAGGTCTATCCACGCTGTAGAACTCCTTTCAGTTAGCGTCACAGGATACCCATCTAGTTCAACCATATCCGTCTCATATCTCAGCTCCATAGAACCACCCTCTTGGAACTTAGTATAATAACTATACTGGATCACAATAGGATCGGCGTTCGCCTTTGAAAATGAGGCTAAATAAGAGTACGTGCCGTCCTTCTGAAGCCAGGTTTTTTCGAGCTTCCCCTCCCTGATTTGTTGCGATATTTTCCCTGGAATTCCATACTCTTCAGTCAATTCATACCCTTTAGGCAAAGTTGGCAATATTAATGGAACTGGAGACATCCCCTCAACTTCTACTCGGCCCACCTTATTCTCATTCAATACCCTTTCCGAGGCCAGTCTCTTTTCTTGCTCTAATTCTGGATTAACGCTGCTTGGTGTTGCGTTTTGTTTTGAGAAAATAGGAACATGTCCTATAAAAGCAAGAAGCTTAATCTTGCTTATATTGGATTCTGCGTATGCTGTACCCACGATCAAAATCACACTTAAGAGCAAACCAATAGTTAGACCTCTTTTGGCGCGAGCATGTTTCTTTGTCTTCAAGTTAGAGGTTATCAGATTCCAGGCTCTGCTTTCTAAATGAGGATTCATGATTACGTTCTTTGCCGCCAGGTTTAAAGATTGATGAATTTCCTGCTCAATTTCATTCATGTGTCACAGCCACCTTTCTAAAATAACGCTCTTGGTTCATCTTGTTTCTTAGTTTTAACAACGCTTGATGGATCCGCCACTTTACTGTTCCTACTGGGACGTTCAAAACATTTGCTATTTCTTCTTGCGATAACCCGTTAAAGTATTTGAGAACAATGACAATCCTGATCTTGTAAGGTAACAACAGTGTAATCTGATCCAACATTTCGGATTTTATTTCTTTTTGTTGAAGGATCTCTTCCGGTGTATTGTTGTCAATTTCTTTTTCAAAGAGTATTGATGCCGTCCTTTTCCAACCTAAAACCCCATTTTGTTTGCGCAAAGCATTCTTAGTCACATTAACAGTCACTCGAAATAGCCAATTTTCAAAGGGGTACTGATCTTTATACTTTTGAATGTTAGAAAATAAATGGACAATCGTTTCTTGCGTAATATCATCTGCCAACGAGTTGTTACGAGTAATTAAAAACGCTGTTTGGTGTATCGTTCTGCTGTAAGTTTTAAAAAGCAACCCAAACCCTTCCATATCTCCCTGCTTACATCTTTTTATAATTTCCTCCACTGGTCCACCTCCTTTTTACTTTACATACACTTCTCATCGCAATTTCGTTTGGTTTTTCCGAAAATAGTAAACATATAACATTATGCTTTTCAATTCTACTACCTATTAGCTGAGAAAAGGCTGCCGGTCTGCCGGCAGCCTTAGTCTTGACGCTTATTGAACTATAGCTTCTCGTTAGTTGAATGAATGTTTGCAAAATTCTAATCGATACTGTAAAAGGCCCTCAATGCGAGCCACACTTCGTACCAAAATGTTTTATGTTTATGTGGCTCCGTCACTTCAATTACTTCGCCATTTTTAACGACATAGACCTTCTTGTTCTCAGTCTTGAGCTTATCTCCAAACCCAAAGACAATATCAAAACACTCCTTCTTATAACTTTCCTCTCGTGTATCCGACCATTCTGATTATTCGACAGAAGATCTTTTTTTGATATCATCGTCCTCCTTGAGCCTCTTGTTTTAGCTAAAGTTTCCGTTAGTTTAATCGAACCATTCTTTTTGTGCATGCAATTCAATTTGTTTATAGAGAAAGTCCTCAAATGAGTCAGAAATTACAACAATCCCCTTATCACTTCCTTCATACCACTCCATAACTGGTGGATTATTCCTAACGTTTAACTCGAAAAATTTAAGTTCATACCCTTGATGCATGAAAATATAAAAGCTTCC
The DNA here is from genome assembly GCF_013141785.1 of Paenibacillus germinis. Classification (NCBI taxonomy): domain Bacteria; kingdom Bacillati; phylum Bacillota; class Bacilli; order Caryophanales; family Paenibacillaceae; genus Paenibacillus; species Paenibacillus germinis. Next base: position 16,258 of record NZ_WHOC01000196.1, on the reverse strand, counting down.
TCCGGGAGAATTACAGGATAATTGTTCTCAAGTAATATTTCATTAGCCTCACCCTGAAGACTTCTAAGTTTTGAGAATTCAACATCTGTACCTTGAAACAATCTTCCCGAAAAGTGACCAACCGAAAGTAAGTATTGACGATATACTAAAGCCAATTTGAAATCATACGAACCAGGTAAATTTTCCGACACCCATTTAAATATATCTAAAACATAATTTGAAAAGTGGTTATGTAAGTCGGAAATGGTCCACGAGTGCAGCCCGTTCCTTCTCAGTATACTAGGGATTTTTTCCCCATCTACTTTTTCTAAATATTTCAAGAAATTATGATATGCCTCGTCTTCCAATAATTCATTTGTATCATGTGTGGTGATATCTTAAAACAATCCCATGAAATTCATACATATTACCACTCCTTATTTTCACTTATATGTGATTAAATCACTTGGTAATATGAATTAGTCCTGAAATCGTAACTTTGTTCGTTCACTCCACCAATATCACCTTATTTTGGATGTTATGAGTAGAGGGTTTCCACGGTAATCTGCCCGTTAATGCCGCTGCCAGTCTAAAACTATTAATTATAACACATCATGCAAATCTGTCCCAAGCGTTTTTATTAAGGTTCCTCCACCTTCACCTTGCCGGTTAAGTTCAGATTTTGAAGGAAGCCTCCACCAGGGTGATTGAACTGAAAACCGCTGATCACGTGCGGCAGATCACCTTAATTGATGGCAGGATTCATCAGCTCAGACTTTATAGTTTGGACGAATGTTTTACTGAACACAATGTGTTTGTGCACGCGGAACTCGACTTTGATTTTATTATCTCCCAAATCCACGAGAGTCTCTGAGGTGAACTCGTATATTGGGGCGCCATTTCGTATGGATATTTACCGCTTTTTAGGAAAAATGTTCTGACTCCCGTTAAACGCTTTTAAAAGAGAAAAGTTGCAGGGGGCACCTCATGAAATGGAAACAATCGTAACAATTTATTGCTCCATTAACCCGTTAACGGAATAGGCCGCCGATCGAATCACCAGACAGCCTTGGTAAAATAATATTATGGAGCTATTGATTCCGTTAGCGTAACAGGGCTACGAAATCGTTCGGCTGCCCTTTGTTGCTTTTCGCTCTATAGTTTTCCTGTAGTTAATCCGACCAGCCCATACACCTAATACCTAAAAACACAAACCCGATACCGAGTAGGATATAAATAACTTTAACTAACCACCAAGGTAATGCTCTTAATAACGCACCAATTGAATTAACGACAAAAAAGATTATCCATACAAAAAATGAATCGGCAACACCTTCAATATCACGTAATTTTAATTCTTTGGCAATAGTATCTTGTTTGCGTTTTTCACTTTTAACAACTATTATGCCTAATGTAAGAAAAACGAAAGCGATAAACCAGCAAATAATGGCACCAATCAGCCGAAAGGTCAAACTTCCACCTCCGAGTTAGTTGTAATATTCCGTTCATATATTTTTTCCATAATTCAGAAATTGAAACTCTACTACTCATTAGCGTAAAAAAGGACTGCCATTTGGCAGCCCTTTCGTTATTGAACTATAGTTCTTCTTGATGATATCAATCTAAGTGGTGCGAGTTTGGGGTTTGCAGCCATTGCATAGTTAAGATTAATTCGTTAAGATCTTTCTTTGGCTTGTGAATTCTTCCCCTCATGATAGTCTTCCCATAGTGGACCGATGTATTTTTCTAATGTTTTAACGACGTCATCTCTTCGGCTCTCTTCGACATTTGCAGTGTCATTTGAAATATCATTTCTAATTCGTATGAGCACAAATAAAGGGGGTAATGCAGCCTCACGTAGAGCCTTAATCATGTTTTCTTCTTGTGGAGTAATATCCATAAACGTATCTTATTTCCTTTCCAGTAGATTTCTGCTCAAGATAATCTCATTATAAACCCTGACCTCAGTGTTATGGTCAAGAGGAAGTTTGTTGAGCAAATAGCCCAGAACGAAAACAAGCAGATGCCGCGTCCGTGAGGATGGGTTAGGCATTTACAAAATAGCGTTTGGTAGACTATGATTTTAATATTCGCCTATTGGGGGAATTGCACTGGATTCCGGACAGCGTCTACTGTGGCGATTACGCCGTCAATGAAATCAAGCTGAAGGAGATGAATAAAGGATGAAGAATAGATTCGAATTTACTGCAGTCGTCTTAATAGGCAATGGCGAGTTAACAGACGACTTTACCATCGAGCTCGCCAAAATGGTTGACCGTTTGACTGCACAGCTTGAGATCGCCGAGAAAGCACTGCAAACTATTGCGGGGAGCTCAGAGCAAGGTAACGAAGCAGCCAAGACCATTGCAGCAGAAGCTCTAGAATCTATTGTCGAGTAGGTGTCGGCTGCCTTCAATTTGGGTAAATCTATTTCGAACATCCCGTCCAATTCCACTAAGCATTTACCAAATCGATACTTAGCAATGGTTCCTCTGATTGTAATTAATTCAAAATTCAAACAAATAGCCATTTCATAAGCCTCACTTTTGAGCTATAGTTCGCCGTTAGCGTAACACTTGAACATACTTTTTTGTTATTTTCCTCCAACATGAAACACACCAATTACGGTTTCACCATCAACGTCATACAGCGGAATATCACGACCACCTGGTGATCTACTGTTTTGTTTCGCAATGGCTTCCTCGGGTGATTTTGGTAGCTCACCGTCTATGTCTTTTTTCAGCACATATCCTTTTGTGCCATCAACACCTATAGCACTGATTAATTCAGGTTCCGTTTCTGAAGAAGTAGCATCTGTGGCAGAACCGTATGTCTGTCCGTTTTTATTTTTAGGATAGTTCATATTCTTAGCGCCAATATGAAAAGAACCAATTATGGTTTTCCCATCAACATCATACAGTGGTACATCACGACCAGGTTCACCGAGATAATCTTTTTTCAGCACATATCCTGCAATGCCATTCACACTTCCTGAATGGATTAAATCAGGTAGCATTTCAACAGAGGTGGCTTCTTCAGCAGAACCGTATGTCTTTCCATTTTCATTTTCAGGATAGTTAGGAAAATTTGTGTGGCTTTCATTAATCGTACTTTTAGCATATGTGCTTTGGAATGCCATTGCACCTCCCACTACACAAACGATAAAAACCACACCAATCAATATTCTGATGCCTTTAGAATACATGCTCACTTTGTTCACTCCCTAAAAGTTTCCCACTCTTCACTCTATAGCCGTTCGTCTCGTCCGTTTCACTTCTTATACGACACCAAATAATGGAAAGTTGCGCTAAACTGCCCGTTCACTGAGCGAAGGGCTGCCACGACACGGCAGCCCTTCTGCTATTTAACTATCGCTATCCTCTACGGATGTTATGATATGCTTCTTACTCAACCCACGTTCATTTGCTCCGGGTCCCATCGCACCAAAACATTTTGATGCTAGCACCACTTTGTCTCGTTCACCCTCCAGCCATTCCTCGATAATCGACTCGGTTGCACCTGCAATGGCATACGAAGCCCTCCCAGTTGGATACACATCTGCCGTGTCAATAAAACTCACTCTTGCGTCGAACGCCTTGTCAAGTATTTCGAAGGAGGTCCTTTTGTCTGCCTGATTGCCAAATGTCATCGTGCCCAAACACAGATTCGTTACTTTCAATCCCGTTTGTCCTAACGAACGAATTTCCAAAATAATTCACCTCTCCAAGAGCTTTTTATAACTCTTTTATGGTTATCCAAAAATTACTGCTCCTAGTATTTCCTTTCGCTATTGTTATTTTTCTGTTGAGAATACTTCTTTTGCAACCGTCATGGCTGACATTGCCTTCGGCCAACCTGCATAAAAAGCAAGATGGGTCATTACTTCGATTAATTCTTCTTCCGTAAGACCGTTTTGTTTTGCTAAGTTAAAATGGGATTTCAATTGTTGCGTATTCCCGCCAGTAATTAAGCTAGATACGGTAATTAAACTACGGTCACGCGGAGAAAGCTCCTTACGTTTCCATACATCTCCGAATAAAACATCATCGGTTAATTCAACAATCTTTGGTGCAAAATCTCCGAAGTTTTTCTGTGCGACAGTAAGTTCTTTTGAAGAATCTGACATTTAGTATCCCTACTTCCATTTTTTAATTTTACGCTTCAATATATAAGAACTTTAAGCACATCCTTATTATGCAACAACGAAAAAGAGACCGTTATCCCATTCATCTTAAATGATTGCCTATTTCTCTCACGTGAACGAACACTTATGAATTTTTGATTACATTCTCAGTTGCATCTTACCAACCCAGGATACATCTTACCGTTACTTAAGTTACTCCACCTATATTTAACTATAAAAAAAACCAAATAGATTCCCCATCTAACATTGATGAGAGAGTTTCTATTTGGCCTTTTCTAGATATAGTTCAGAATGCCTCTCACACATTGGATACTTGCTCAGTAATTACCTGTGCCTGGTCATATGTTTCCTTCAGACGCTTCATATCAGCTTTGGGAGGATAACCAAACATGCGAGAATATTCACGGCTAAACTGAGATGCACTTTCGTAGCCTACTCGGTAGGCAACCTCAGAAGCATCCGCCGACTCCGTTAATAATAGGCGCCGAGCTTCTTGCAACCGAAGCTGTTTTTGGAATTGAAGAGGGCTCATAGCAGTGATTTCTTTAAAGTGTCTATGTAACGTAGAAATACTCATATTCGCAATTTCGGCAAGTTCTTCAATCCGAAAAGAACGATCATAGTTATTCATTAATTGTTCAATAACATCTTTGATTTGATGGGATGAGCTTTCTTCCATTACAATTTGCTCCAAAATACTCCCATTCTGACCTTGCAAAACCCGATAAAGAATTTCCTTCGTAAGTAATGGAGCAAGCACCGGAATATCTTTAGGATTATCAAGCAAACGAACTAACCTGATGACCGCATCTAACAAAGATGATTCCATCTGGCTAACAAACATAGCTCGCTTAGGATTTTCTTTCGGATCAACTCGAATTTCAGAATCATGTAAAACCTCTAAGATTTGACTCGGTGTAAATTCAAGTTTGAAACCCAAATATGGAACATCGGGAGTGGCTTCGGTGACTTGGGCGGTAACTGGTAAGTGAACAGATGCAACAAGGTAATCGGCAGGACTGTATGTAAAGCGCTCCTGTGCTAACCATACCTCCTTTGCCCCTTGAACTACCATACAAAAGGAAGGCTTGTAAACTCCGTGGCTTTGTCCAGCCGCATTCGAGACACGCATGAAAAATAAGGACGGAATAGCAGTTGAGTGAACACCGTCCTTTTCTGAATATCGCTCAATGATTTTGGCGAGCTCCTTCTGCTGCTTATTGATTATTTCAGACATTTGATTCTCCTTGTTCCTATTCTTTATAGTTCGATTATAGTCCATAATGATTTGTTACATAAGTGGTAGTGAGAGGATTAGGCAAACATTTGGCACGAATGGGATAACAGTCGCTTTGTCATCTGGTGCATAATAAGGATGTGAGAGGGGGACAAATACAATACTGTGAACAATACTTGGAAAATTTACATGCTCACCCTTATCAGCTTTTTGGTCGGTACGTCACAATTCGTGATCTCTGGTATTTTAGATGAGATCGCTACTTCCGTCGGGGTATCGCTATCGGCGGCTGGACGACAGGCTGGAGCGATGTCCAACGTCTCACTGGGCTTTAGCGCCTCACTCGTTTTCGGCGTTCCAATCGGTCGCGTTGTTGCCGCAGTGTATGATTGGAAGGTGATCTTCTGGGGCATTGGATTGTTCACCCTGATTGGAATTTTCGCCGTCGCAAAGGTGATTCCATCTACGAAAGGCGAAGCATCCGTCCCTCTTGGCAAACAACTTGCCCTCTTGAAAACTCCGAAGATCGCTACCGCGCTCGGCGTGACATTCTTCGTATTTGTCGGCTATTCGGTGGTCAACACTTATATTACCCCATTCCTCACCTCCGTTATGTCGTTGAGCGGAGGAGTTGTGAGCGTCATTCTTTTCGTATTAGGCATCGCCAGTTTAATCGGTTCCAAGCTTGGTGGATTTCTGGCAGACCGTAACGGCACCGCGCGCACGCTCGTCATCAGCATGTTTGTACAAGCATTATCTCTTGCGCTGCTATCTATAGCCCCCGGGCCAAACTTCGTCGGCATCCCGTTACTCATCCTTTGGACAATCGCTGCTTGGACGTTTGGACCGACGCAGAATTTTAACCTTCTTTCACTCGCGCCAGAAGCCCCCGGTATCATGCTCAGCATAAACAGCACTTTCGTACAGCTTGGATTTGCAGTTGGCGCTGGTATCGGAGGAGTTACCGTGGGTAGATCGTCGATACTGTCGATCTGCTGGATTGGAGCCGTTGCGGTCGCGGCGGCGGTCGTCGTGGCGTCCGTTTCCTGCGGGCTTACCCGTACGTTGTCGAAACGCGCGGCGACAGAGTGAGCCTGTTATGTTTGTAATGGATAAGATTAAATCTACTTACAAATAATTTTTATAAAATGGAGGATTTTATATGCAAAAAGTAATTTTGAACAATGGTGTTGAGATGCCTATACTCGGTTTTGGTGTATTTCAGATTGCAGATCAAAATGAATGTGAACAAAGCGTTTATGACGCTATTATGGCAGGCTATTGGCTTATTGATACAGCTGCCTCTTATCTAAATGAAGAAGCAGTTGGCAGAGCGATCAAACGGAGTGGTATGGCAAGAGAGGAATTATTTATTACTACGAAACTTTGGGTTCAGGATGCTGGTTATGAGCGAACAAAAAATGCATTTAAAAAATCACTGGAAAGATTGCAATTGGATTATTTGGATTTGTATTTAATTCATCAGCCATTCGGCGATGTTCATGGTTCTTGGCGCGCTATGGAGGAATTGTATCGTGAAGGAAAGGTCCGTGCAATTGGCGTTAGTAACTTCCATGAGGATCGTCTGATCGATTTGATCATTCATAATGAAGTAGTTCCTGCTGTAAACCAGGTTGAAACGCATCCTTTCAACCAACAAATCGAAAATGCAAAATTCATGAAAGAGAGTAATGTTCAGATCGAATCCTGGGCGCCTTTTGCTGAAGGGAAAAATAACTTGTTCCAGAATGAGCTATTGGTATCCATAGCTGAAAAGGTTAATAAATCCGTTGCTCAAGTGGTTTTACGTTGGTTGACACAAAGAGAAGTCGTTGTGATTCCAAAGTCCGTTCGTAAAGAAAGAATTATCGAAAACTTCAATATCTTTGATTTTGAATTAAGCCAAGAGGATATGGAGTCGATGACTACATTAGATACGAAACAGAGCCTATTCTTTTCACATCGCGATCCTGAAATGGTGAAATGGCTCGGTACCCGTAAACTTGATATCTAACAATCGATATTTCGAAAGATCACCGATAGGTTCTGTTTACGGCAAAAGAACCGGGAAATAGTTCGTTAATTTTAAAATAAGGAGCAGATGCAATTTAGCAATCTGCTCCTATTTCGTTTGCAGAATCCAGGTGTTTATTAAGCAAATCTGCCCGTTAACGTAGCGACGTTAATCAACGATAATAAACGATGGATAGGTTCCATTACCGCACTAAGATCAGTGTGCGAACGTGCAATTAAGTTGGTGATAACCTTTATCCGCTAACTCAAAGGTGATGAAGTTCAATCAAATCGCCATAAAAAACGGCGCCTGCCCTAGGCAAGCGCCGATCAACTTACTCATCTCCCATAGGCTCACATTGGACCTCTGTAAACAAATTCAGCGGGAACAACGTGGACACATTGCCGCGCGTCTGTATTAACTCTACGAAGTTGCGGCCGACTTGCACAAGCTGTCCTCCGATTTCGCCCAGATCCTCAGCCCTCGCATTCACATTGAACGGCAGGAGTGGCCTCCCCCGCACCGGCAGCAAGATATAGAACGATGTTGCAAACGGCACCCGCAAGGCCCCCACTGTGAAACCGCTCGCTGAGTTGTTTGATAACACCCCTGTTGTCCGGATTAAACCGGGCGTAACGACTGTAACGATCTTGCCAACAAACGGGGCGAGTCGAGCCGTCAGAGTGATCGGCTTTGGCAGCGGGCAGCCGGAAATGTTTCTGCTCATAGTCATATCATCCTTTCGTTATTTTCCTAAAGGATATGCGGCCGCTCCCCCACCCGATTGGACGTTTCTGTTGCTGAATCTGCCTATTACTTCAACAGGCTGCCATCAGTGACGGCAGCCTGACGAGATGAAGCTATACTTCCTCGTTAGTTCAACGAGCAGCTAATTCACAACTTGCTAAACTCAGTTATTGAGGCATGATGTTTATTTGTATGTAGTCGCATAACTCTCTTAATCCAGCAAAAACATAATGCAAAATTGCCCGAAAGCAGAAAACATAATAAATGGGATAACTAGAAATAGCATGTTTCTGTGAGAGTCATCAGCATTTTTTTTACATAAAAGATTTAGCATGGGACTTAGAAGTACCAAATTTGCAATTAACATCCCTGCTGCAGCTACTAGCGCACCCATACCTGCTAAAAATCCATGACTATAGTAGTCCGGAAACCATTGTTCATAGAAGTTAAATAGTAAGATTGGAAGGCCGATCGAAACAATGACTTCAACGGACACGATAACTACTTTGTTTTGGCTCGTTGATATAGTTTTAGTTATTCCAGCAACTACTAGAGTAAATATACTCAGGATAACAACAATAATTACAACCATGTACCATCACCTGTCTCCTTATAATAATCAATCATTAGTAGGCTCAGTGTAGGTTACATTTGAAAAAATTCACAGTCATATCTTTTTATAGTACCACTCCACTTCGCGAATAACCGACTATTCGCGAGAAAATTAAATCTTACCGCGGGGACACAATAGGCTTCCGATTATCTCACCGGCAGCAGCGATTTCTTGAATTTGGATAAGTCTTCTCTTTTATTGAACTAACGTTCCTCGTTAAAATTAGAATATATTATCCTTCACGCAAACCTAAATATCGTATTTCTTTGTTATCAACAATTGCAATATAGATATCGCCTTTTTCAACTAGTTCGTATATTAAAGTTCCAACTGGTAGCTTGGTAGCAGTATAATTCTCGAATTCACCACTTTCTTTAGTTTGCTTCTTAATCTCCCCGACTTTTTCACCTAATGTTAATTCACGTTCTTTTACCCACTCAATATCTTCTGAATTACTATATATAATGCCATTTAACATAAAAATATCTGCATCTTTATTATTAGTTAAAATATCTTTTGCTGTTGGATTTCCAATATATCGAGAATTAAAAGAAGCAATTATAAAAGTGATGGACAGTATTCCAAAAAGTAAGCACAATTTTCTCATTTAAATCCCCCTTTTATTTTTTTTTGACGTTATGAATATTAAAAAAGTTTCTCGCTTTTCAACTATTCTGCCAGTTAGCGTGGAAGAGGCAACCGCTTTGAACCGGTTGTCTTTCATTTCTGGTTATTGAGCTGTAGTGTCGTCACACGGCTCTCTTCAGAGACTTACTGTCCCGACCGCCCATGCCTCCCCAAGCGGAATGCACAGTCTGAATAAATAGTAATGTGGTTATCATATTTCTCATGAGCATTACTTTTGGTATACTTGGAACAAACCAACTAGGAATGGGTGTCGAGTATTTGAAAAATGAAGATATGCTTGCGGTGCTGAAGGCTCTCTCTAATGAGACCCGTCTCAACATCCTTTGCTGGCTGCGGGAGCCGGAAAAGATGAACGAGAATCTGCCGAACGTTATCAAAGAAGAGTTCCCTGGGGGTGTCTGCGTGGGAAGCATTCAGGAAAAATCCGGTCTGACGCAGTCAGTCATCTCCTCGTACCTGTCCTCCATGCAGAAAACCGGACTGCTGGAGTCCCGACGCTATGGCCAATGGACCTATTACAGGCGCAATGAAGAGGCGATTGCCGCCTTTTTGGAGGAATTTGCGGCCGGGCTGCAGACCAAGAAGAAGTAGCCCCAAAAGTTTTCTCCGAATTGCTTACACTTTCATCTATTCATCTATATATTTGTATTTATAGATGAATAAACAAACCTTTTCTATTCAGGAGGAGAGAATAAGATGACCATATCCAAAACAGCAGCGGCTCTGTTCAAGCCTTTTGAAAACGGCCGACTGAAGCTTGAAAATCGTATTGTCATGGCCCCAATGACCCGCTGCTTTTCGCCGACAGGCGTTCCTGGTCCCGACGTGGCCGGATATTACCGCCGGAGGGCGGAAAACTCCGTCGGTCTCATCATTACTGAAGGAACAATCATTAACCATCCGGCTGCAGCTGCTGACCACGGCGTGCCACATTTTTACGGTGAGGAAGCTCTGGAAGGATGGTCGCGCGTCGTGCGAGAAGTGCATGAAGCCGGCGGCAAAATCGCTCCGCAGATCTGGCATACCGGCACTGCCCGCGAGAGTAAGAAATTCCCTGATTCGAATGTCGACCCGATCGGGCCGTCAGGCCTGAGCCTGACCGGCGAGCCGGTATCAGAGCCGCTGACGGTCGAGGAGATTTGCGATCTCGTACAGGCTTATGCCCAGGGCGCAGCCGACGCGAAGCGTCTCGGCTTTGATGCGGTGGAGATCCACGGCGCGCACGGCTACCTCATTGACCAGTTTTTCTGGGACGTCACCAACAAGCGCACGGATGATTATGGCGGCGATCTGGTTGGCCGCACCAGATTCGCGGTGGAGGTTATCGAGGCGGTGAGAGCCGCAGTCGGCCCCGACTTCCCTATTATCTTCCGCTTCTCCCAATGGAAACCGGTTAATTACGGCGCCAAGCTGGCAGCGAATCCAGAGGAGCTGGAGCTCTTCCTAGCACCGCTGTCTGCGGCAGGCGTCGATATCTTCCATGCCTCCACTCGCCGCTTCTGGGAGCCTGAGTTCGAGGGCTCAGACTTAAACTTGGCGGGCTGGACGCGCAAGCTGACCGGGAAGCCGGCTATAGCCGTCGGCTCCGTCGGCCTGGACTCCGTTTTCACCAGCCTGTTCGAGGAGGGCAAAGGCGGGCAGGCTGCCGGCATCGACAAAGTGATCGAGCGTCTGGAGCGCGGAGAGTTCGACCTCGTTGCCGTCGGTCGCGCGCTGCTGACTGACCCGGCCTGGGCGGCCAAGATCCGCGATGACCGCACCGATGAGCTTCAGCCGTTCACGCGGGAGGCACTTGCCACGCTGAGCTAATTCAACTCCAAAGCTTTTTCAGATCCAATCCAAAAATACCTTTTTTAATTTAAACAAGCGGCTCTATCTGTGAATGCAGACGGAGCCGCTTGTTGGGCTTACATCTATTTAAGAGGCAAATGACGTCAGCACTTTCGGATACAAGCGGCTCCAGCTCGGAATCATGATCTTCTCCGGATAAGAAATACCTTGAAGGAGCTCATCTCCCGCAAAGTCATCTTGAAATTCACCATAAAAAGCGACAAGGAATAGTTCCTTGTCGCTTTTTTCACAGAACCGAAGGGATGTCTCGCGGCATCCCTTTTAGTAATTATTTTTAAAAATAGAGGAGCTCCATCGATGTAAGCTCCTCTGCTATCGTTCTTTGTTAGCGTACTCCCCTACTTTTCTTTAGATATCCTAAGCTACCGTCACGATGATGGGTTGATTCTTTGTAATAATTATGGTGTGCTCCTGTTGTGCTGCAAAGCCGCTGCTCGGTAGACATAAAGTCCACCCATCCGACTGCTCAACGACATAATCCGCACCCGTTGATAAAAATGGCTCAAAAGTAATGACCATACCCTCTTTCAATACACGTTTATCGTGCTTGTTATAAACAGGAAGAATCTCTGTTGGAGCCTCATGTAAGGATTTCCCAATGCCGTGACTGCACAAATTCTTTATAACTTTATAACCTCCTTTTTCAGCTTCGGTTTGAATAATCCTGCCGATTTCGTTCAGTTTTACTCCATTTTTGAGTGAAGAAATTACCTTCATCATAGTATTGTGAGTATAGTTGCAGAGACGCGTTAAAGAAAAATTGTATGGAGGCATTTGAAAAGAGTGTCCCGCATCTGCAAAATAGCCTCCACGTTCAGCAGAAACATCGATATTAATAAGGTCGCCCGGCTGAATTTTTCGATTTCCCGGTATTCCATGAGCAATTTCACGGTTAATGCTGATACACGTGTTGCCAGGAAAGTTTTTGGTTGTTTTTGGAGCAGATACTGCCCCACGGCTATTTAAAAATATTTCTCCGATATCATCCAATTCCTTAGTCGTCATTCCGACACGTGCATGACGTTTCATTTCACTAATTGTCAACGCAACGATTTTACCAATTTCCGTAAGACCATCAATATCTTTCTGGGAACCAATTGTCATAGAATTACCTCCGATTTTTCACATTTATTTTATCACACTGGAAGCTTATTCCACTACCCTGCCCGTTACTTATAATGAATCAAAAAAAGAGCTGCTTCAATGCAGCTCCTGCGGTCTGTGTTAGCTTAATATGCTATATCGCTAATTTTTTTCAATCAATCTTTTAAACTCCGATACTCTTTAGGTGTCTTATTATATTGTTTTTTAAAAGACTGAATGAAGTGATTAACATGATTGAAACCCACTTTACTAGCTAATTCAGTTATCGTGTATTCAGTGGAGCTTAATAACTCAGCACTTTTTTTGATTCGATACTTAATTAAATAGTCATAAGGAGTCGTATGAAGTGTTTTCTTAAAACTTCGAGTGCACTCAGAAACACTAAGGTGTGCAGCATCAGCTATTTCTTGTAGAGATAGGTTACTAAAATAGTTCTGATGGATATAACTAATCATCAATTGAATTCGTTCTTGCTGCTGTTTTATGTGTTTGGGTGATTCTACGCTAGCCATAGAAATATTTGTTATCATGGTCAACCATAACTGTACAGTCATAGTAGAAACCTCGTATTCCCAGCCCCAGTATCCTTTAACTTTGAACTTATCTTTTAATCTCCAGAGTATCTCCAACATAGTGTTTTGCCATTCTGTTTCAGGTCTTATTACTAGCGATAAAAATAAAGAGTTGGTATAAGGGATTACATAATTTTTTTCCATATGACTGTCAGAATAAAAAGCAAGTAATTTCTCCGGGAAATTAAAGCTTACGTATTCGCTATTTTTATCAACTTGCGTAGATACGTGTAATACTCCCTTATTTATAAAAATTGCATGTCCAGCTTTTAGCTCATGAGTTACACCATTGACTTGTATAAAAATCTTTCCTTCAGTTACCAATGTAAACTGGAGTTCTTCATGCCAGTGTAATTCATTAAAGCCTCGTCCCTTAGGAATACAGTTTAAAGAGGTTACGGTATACATAGCATACGGAAAAGAAGTATCGGGATAAAGATTGATCTCATGTAATTTGTTAACCAAATATAGTTCTCCCTTTCGAATATGACGATATATCTATATTTTTTAACGATATTATTACAGAATTATATATGGGATGATGATATTATTATATACCGTTAGATCTTTTCAATACTACAAGTGGAGGTACCCATGAAACTAAATAAATCAAATGCGGCAGTCAATCCGTATTTTTTGCTATTTATCAGTATTCTTGCTATTGGCATATCATCAATTATGATTAAATCATCAAATACTCCTCCCTCTGTTGCAGGAATGTATAGGTTATATATAACTGTATTGATCATGCTTCCTTTTGTGTCTTGGAAAAAGCTTAAATTAACACGATTAACTAAGTATGATTGGCTTCTTGTTTTATCTGCCGGTTTTTTTCTCGGGTTACATTTTTTATTTTGGATGGAGTCTTTATCTTATACATCGGTAGCAAGTTCGATGGTTATTTTGACTTTACAACCTCTATTTGTAATGATTGGATCTTATTTTATTTTTAAAGAACGAGTAAACAAACTAATGGTACTTTGCATGATAACTGCGGTTTTCGGTTCTATCATTATAGCTTGGGGAGATATAAGCGTCTCAAGAGAAGCGCTAATCGGAGATGCACTTTCCTTATTGGGAACTGTCTCCATTTCTGCTTATATGCTAGCAGGACAAAAAGTGAGCCATAGAATACCAGCTAATGTATATAGCGTTATTGTTTTTTTCATTGGTGGTAGCGTCATGCTGATGTACAGCCTAATGAACCATTTTTCTTTAATAGATTATAGTTCCTCTGACTGGATGTACTTCTTATTACTTGCCTTAATTCCAACTATTTTTGGGCATTTTATATTTAATCTGTTACTAAAATCAATCGGTGCAACTACTGTTTCTGTCGGTGTTATCGGTGAACCTGTGATTGCCATAATCCTTGCATACTTTATCTTGGGAGAAGCTGTAAGTTCTTTTCAAATCCTTGGAGGATTATTTACAGTAGTGGGAATGGGATTTTATTTTTGGGCTAAGTCTAAATGATCACTCTTACACATTTTAATAAACAGAAGGCAGCCTGGTAATTGGCTGCCTTCTGTTTCTATCACCACATTAACCTTCCTTACTTCAACGACAAAAGGCAGCCGAGCGTACTGCGCATTTGAGCAGTGTTCTTGGTGACTTTAGCCCAGTTTTAACTTGTCCATTGATCTCTCTCCAATCGGATTCAAATCGATGTCCCGTGTGCCGTTGGACGACGACTCCGATTAGCGTAGCGACTTGAATGCGGCGCGGAGTTCTGCAGTGAAAAGCTCTGGCTGCTCCCATGCGGCGAAGTGTCCGCCCTTGTCGAGCTTGTTGTAATACATGAGCTTGGGATACGCCCGCTCTGCCCAACTCTTCGGTGCTTGATAGAGCTCGTCAGGAAAGACGCTCACGGCAACCGGGATGGAGACGCCCTTGACGGTGAAAAAAGGGTACTTGTTCTCCCAGTAGAGACGAGCCGAAGATATCGCCGTGTTCGTCAGCCAGTAGAGCGTGATGTTGTCGAGGACATCGTCTCGCGTAAGGCCTCCGGGGTGTCCGGCAAAGGCCTGAGAGATCAGCTCCAGACTACGCGCGTCATGGTCAATCATAAAGGCTGCCAAACCGACTGGCGAATCCGCCAGTCCGGTCAGCGTCTGCGGGCGCGTCCCCATCATTTGGCCGTAGCCGAAGTGCTTGTACACGAAGTCCAGCTGCTTGTACGCGCGCTTTTCGTCATCTGAGAGACCGGAGGGCGGCGGGTTGCCGCACTTGAGCGCCATATCAATATAGGCCGGAACCGTGCCAGGCATGTTGGAGTGAATGCCAACCAGTCCTGGAGGTGTCTGTACAGCCATCAAATCCGTGACAACCGCACCCCAGTCGCCTCCCTGCGCCACATACTTCGTGTATCCAAGGCGCTTCATCAGCTCTGCCCAGGCACGTGCGATGTGGTCGGGATCCCAGCCGACCGTGGTTGGCTTGCCCGAAAATCCGTAGCCGGGAATCGATGGAATCACCAGATCGAAAGCGTCCGATGCCTTGCCGCCATATGCCGTGGGATTGGTAAGCGGCTCGATAATCTTTAGCAGCTCGATGATGGAACCGGGCCACCCGTGCGTGACGATGAGCGGCAAAGCACCTTTATGCTTCGAACGAACATGAATGAAGTGAATGTCTAGACCATCGATCTCGGTGATGAACTGCGGCAGGGCGTTCAGCTTCGCCTCAATCTTGCGCCAGTCGTAATCTGTCGCCCAATAGCGCGCAAGTTCCTGAATCGTTGCGAGTTGCACGCCTTGCGATTGATCCGAGACCGTTTCCTTATCAGGCCATTTTGTCGCGTTTATGCGCCTGCGCATTTCGGTAAGTTCCGCTTCCGGAACATTCACATGAAACGGACGAATGGCGTTCTTGTCTGTACGTTCCTTTTTTATCTCCTTTTGAATAGTTTTGGATTTTTGGGGATTTGCTTGCGGATTTCCGCCTTTAGCATTGGCATTAGTGCCGCAGACCGTCAATCCCAGGGACAGGACCAAAATCATTGCCAAACGAAACCAGTATCTGATGCTCATAAGTAGTAACGCTCCATTCGGAAAGTTTTTTATGGATACCCTTCCGGTAGGTTCCATCCGAAGTGCAATTCTTATTCCATTTTTCGGAATAAATGCTGAATCACCCAGCAGTCTACAACTTTATTTTCCTTGGACAGGTGTTTTCATCAATATTTAATTTAACCACAACGGAGTCCTTACTCTTCAACCCCTTTTAATGAAAACATGTTTTCTTTGCCTTTTCATAACCGCAGTAAATGTGAATGTATAATAGTTCCTTCCACTCCACATTATAAGAGTACACCAAAAAAAGGAGTGATTATTTCCATGGCAAACAA
>NZ_WHOC01000195.1:0-54496 GCF_013141785.1 Paenibacillus germinis | reverse complement strand
TCGGGATTTTGTTCGTAGCCTATTTCTTTGCAATGAGGGTGTACAAAAAGCGGATGTAAAAAAAGATCAGCTTTTTCTGAATCGATCAAAAGAAAAGGCAGTCCTGAAGAAAAAATTCTACACCTATATAAGGGCGGAACTGATTAGTAGTGTAAAAAACGAATGTTAAGGAGCTGCCGCGATGCAAGCTCCTTAACATTCGTTCTCCGTCCCTCAGCAATACTTGGAAACAACAAGCGTCCAGGTCGTTTCTGACCTTTGGAGACAACCCCATAAATTGTTTAAGGATTTAGCGCTCTCGCAATCGCGTCCACATAGCTTTTACTGGCGCGCTGGCCCGCCTTTGTCGCGAGCTATTAAAGCAAGCGCTGCGGTTAGACCGCCGCCCCCGCTTGCACCGGCAATCGCGATCCGATCCAAATCGATGCCCAGCGACTCAGCTTCGTCCGACATCCACGTCAAACCGGCATAACAGTCATCGATAGCAGCTAGATAGGGATGCTCGGGAGCAAGACGATAATCGACTGATACGACGACACATTTAGCCACCTGCACGAACCGCTCGCACAAACGTCATCCATATCGGGGTGCCCCATCACATAACCTCCCCCGGAATCATCCGACTTGTCGTACTAAATGCGGTTTTGTTAAACACAATTGAATGACTATCCTTTTTCCGTCTCGGCTTCCCATTTGGTTATTTCCTCCCGAACACGGGGCGCTACCTCCGTTCCTAGCAGTTCAATGGCTCTCATCACTTGAGCATGCGGCATTGTGCTTAACGGAACATACAGCATAAAGCGTGTAACCCCTACATTTTTGCGAAGGTGAATGATCTTCTGAGCAACAGTCTCCGGATCGCCGACATACAGTGCTCCTTCAAAGCTGCGTGCGGTATCGTAGCTAGAACGATCATAATGCGCCCAGCCCCGCTCCTTGCCTAATCTATTCATACCTGCCATGGTAGAAGGAAAAAATGTATCTGCAGCTCGTTCCGTATTCTCTCCAACAAATCCTATCGAGTGCGACCCAACCTTAAGCCGCGATTCGTCATGACCAGCATGCGCTGCCGCTTTCTTATAAAGCTGCACGAGCGGTTCAAACTGCATCGGACTCCCGCCAATTATCGCCAGCATCAGTGGCAGTCCTAACAGACCTGCACGGATAGCAGACTCCTGTCTGCCCCCGCTGCCAACCCATATCGGTAAAGGATTTTGAACGGGCCGTGGATATACACCCAAATTGTTAATCGCTGGCCGATGCCTGCCCTTCCAGGTTACTTTTTCGGACTCTCGTATTTTAAGGAGCAATTCCAAATGTTCTTTAAACAGCTCATCATAGTCATTCAAGTCATAGCCAAACAGTGGAAAAGATTCAATAAAGGAACCCCGGCCCGCTATAATCTCCGCACGTCCATTGGAAATACCATCGAGTGTAGCAAAATCCTGAAAAACGCGCACCGGATCAGCTGAAGAAAGCACCGTCACTGCACTGGTCAGTCGAATCCGTTTCGTCTGTGATGCAGCCGCAGACAGCACAAGTGCTGGTGAAGATGCTGCATAATCCTTCCGATGATGCTCACCTATGCCAAACACATCAAGTCCCACTTGATCAGCAAGGACAATTTCCTCGACAACTTCACGCAATCGCTGTGCGTGACTCATCACTTCACCAGTCTGAACATCAGGCTTTGTTTCTACAAACGAAGTAATACCTATCTCCATGACAATCTCTCCTATTCAAAATCTTAATACGATATATCTTTATTTCGAATTATTCATTTGGACGCAAGCTTTATTTTAATGCGGCAGCCCTATCGCGGTAGGTCATTGCCCAAAACAGAAGAGCTAAAGCACTAACGGAGGCCCCGAGCAAACATACTCCGTTCCAGCCATAGTGTGCATAGATATGGGTCGAAGCGATGGAACCGGCAGCACTTCCTATGGAATAGAAAACCATGTACCCGGCGGCTAGGCGACTGCGCGCCTCCGCATGCAATGAGAAGATCATACTTTGATTAGTGACATGCACGGCCTGAACTGCCAGGTCTAGAAGAACAATTCCAATGACCAATGCGAACAACGACTGTTCAGTACGGCTGATCAGCAACCATGATATCAATAATAGGATCAAAGCTATGCCCGTCGTTCTCTGTCCGTAACCTCGATCGGCTAGCTTGCCCGCTCTTGCTGCAGCTAACGCTCCGACAACTCCCACGAGACCAAACGCCCCAATTGCAGTGTGTGAAAGAGATAATGGCGGCGCGCTAAGAGGGAGTACTAATGGAGTCCACAAAATGCTGAAAGCAGAAAAAATCAGCAGAGCCAGAATAGCGCGGATGCGTAATATCCGTTCTTTTACCAGCAACATAAGCACCGACCTAAGCAACTGGGGATAGGACAGCAACTTCCCCTTACGCTCAACATTCGGAAGCACCCTAAATAACGCACAAACCATAAAAAACATCAACGCGGCGGAGACCAGATATACGGAACGCCAACCCGCAAGATCTGTTAATATTCCTGAAATGGATCGAGCAAGAAGGATGCCAATCACAATTCCGCTTGTTATCATGCCAACGACACGTCCACGTTCGGCAGGTGCAGCCATTGTCGCCGCGAACGCCACAAGAGTCTGAGTCACAACGGCGAGCAGTCCCACTAAAGCCATACCTGCGAATAGTACCGTGCTGGATGATGCAGTGCCAACAATAACCAAAGCTATCATGGATAATAGCATCTGGCCGATTATCAGTCGGCGCTGGTTCAGTAAATCTCCAAGCGGCACCAGCATTAACAGTCCTACTGCATAAAAGATCTGAGTAATGGTAATGAGAATGCCAATGGTTGAATGGTCAATACCGAATTCACTCGACAGATTATCGAGTATCGGCTGTGCGAAGTAGATATTGGCAACAGACATCCCGCAGGCAACCGCAAACAATAATGTCACATAGCGAGTCATGGAAGAACTATGAACTGAATCAGATGTGAAAAGCGTTCCCAGTGAACTATTCGCCTTTATAGCGGTTCTGACTGCTACTTTTTCTTTAACCTCCTCCATTTTGTACGCACCTTACCTCCCTTAAATTTTGATACCAATCTTTTATTGTACCGATCGGTATTAATAATGCCTGGTAAATATAACGCATAAAAACGATCATTGTCAATGATGATAATAGATTTAATAAGCTGTATCTTCAGAAATGATCTTACCTAGTCAGAATCAACTAACTTACATTTGACAATATAAACGGCTAATTATATAATTTTAACATAC
Organism: Paenibacillus germinis; assembly: GCF_013141785.1. Lineage (NCBI taxonomy): Bacteria > Bacillati > Bacillota > Bacilli > Caryophanales > Paenibacillaceae > Paenibacillus > Paenibacillus germinis. Next base: position 51,217 of record NZ_WHOC01000195.1, on the reverse strand, counting down.
TGTACGGTACGTTAAAATATAGTAACGAGAGGTATTGATTATGGGACGAACCCGCGAATTTGACGAAGAAAAAGTATTAGATGCAGCTATGCAACTATTTTGGGAGAAGGGATATGAGGCTACCTCATTAAGCGACTTAACTTCCAGAATGGGAATTCAGAAGCCTAGTATTTACTCGGCTTTTGGAGACAAAAAAGAATTGTTCGAAGCCGCGCTGCGCAAATACATGATGTCCCGTGCTTCTCATGTCCGAACCAGACTTCAAAAAAATCCATCTGTAAAAGAAGCATTTCGCACTTTTTTTGAAGGTGTGGTTGCTGAGGAATATACTGAAAATCGCAGCCGAGGATGCTTTTGCATCAATACAATGGTCGAACTTGCGCCTCATGATGAGAAATTTGAAATTCTTACAAGGGAACATCAAATGTATCTATCGGTCATATTTCAAGAAACCATTGAACGAGGTATACAATCAGGAGAGCTTGAAGTCGGTGTAAACGCGAAGGCTTTATCACAGGCGCTAATCGTATCGTTAATTGGACTAACCGTAATGATGAAATCTCGTCCAGAGCGATCGTTTGTTGATAATACGATAGAGGTGACACTTACATTGCTTAAGTAAGAGGCCTTTTTCCGTTAATTTAAATAGATTACGTAGCTTTGCGAATTCTGAAAAGAAAAACTCTCGTCTTCCTAAATACCCAAAACCGCCAAACATAAAAGGTACCATAGTAGCAGTAAACATTTCTATGTAATAACCAAAATAAGCATTCACCCAATAGAGTGAACGCCTACTTATTAGTGAACAACCAAACCTACACTCTCCGGTTCATACGTGCCTGGACTAAGCCTCTATGCTAGTCGGAATAATTTCTAACCATTCAAGCCGAACGGGAGCATCTTTAGCTTGAAGCACAATGCGATGTGTCCCTGGTTCAAGTGTGAACGATTCTCTGATATTTTGGTTCTTGCCATCTACCGAGATTGCCAGACTTCCTTTTTCATCAAGCTCATTAAGGTGTGCGTTGATCTCATAAGCCGTATAATCCGTAAACTTAGGCACATAAATTTCATAGGCCAGCCAATCGCCTTCAGCTAAGTGTACTTCTAGACGCTCATCCTCCTGCCATGCCTCTCCTTTACCATGTTCAAAGTTTGCCATCTCCCTTGCACTTGCGACAAACCGGATGTCCGTGCGGTCATTGATGCGAAGGCCAACGTTCTGATTCGAAGGGTGCTGGATGCCATAATTGACACCTTCTCCCCGATAACCGTAGAAAATAGCAGGTATGCGGACAGGAGGTCTGCCTAACATGGCGTTAACAACATCGCGGTAATACACACATTGGTCGAAAGCTAAATTAGTTAGATATTCCCATAAAATCCGTTGTGCTGTTATCTCATCTGGCTTCGCACCGCCCTCTAAGTAATCAATCAGCATCTGCCAATCGCGGGGCACCTTAACGCTGCAAGGTGAATTATCCTTGCCCATCTTCTTCCAAGTCCAGAAATTCCATGAGATATTGTGATCTTCAAAAAGGCGGAACGCACCCGCGTACCATGCTTTGTTATTCTCGCCGCCTTCCCCCATGTAAATGGGTACGTTCCACTCTTCACGCTTTTCTAAGTAGACTCCGATGCTCTCTGTATCTGGATTATTCCAATATTTATGGAACTGGAGCATCAGATTATCATCGATTTTCTCATCAAAAATCGACCAATCAGTTGCCCAATGGGCACCTTCTAGAATTATCATGTGGCGATCGTCCACTTCTCGGATCGCCTTGACGATGTCCCGGTAGAGCGACATGACCTCACCGTTATAAGCAGAGAACCAGTTGGGCAGCGGCTCATTGAGCAGATCATAGCCGGCAACAATCCACTCATCCTTGTAGTGCTCTGCGAGAAAACGCCATAACTGAACCGTAAGACGCTTATTATGTTCTTCTGTAAACAGCTCTGGCAAGTCGTGTTCAGAGTCGTCAATATTCGTACCCGTCTGGCCCCCAGGTGCCCCGTGCAGATCTAGAATCACATAAATTCGGTGCTTACGACACCATCCGATAAGACGATCAATGAGTTTCAGCCGATGTTCTTTCACCCGAAGGGGCTCGCCGTCTTCAATTAGAAATCTTGCGTTTATCGGCACCCTGACTGAATTAAATCCCTCAGCGGCAATCTGCTGAATATCTGCTTCCGACGTGTGAATATCATAGTAAATGTCCCAAAATCTTTCGGCCTCCTTTTCGCCGATCAGCTCTTGAATCATTTTTTCAATACGCCGCGGACGATCCCCCTGCTCCGGAAACATCCACATGTAGCCCTCTGGGAGCAGCCAACTTCCAAAGCCGACGCCTCTCAGCAGCACCTCGTGACCTTCTCCGTTGACTAGCCTCTTCCCGTCAGCTCTAAGAAAGCCAACAACTTCGTTCTCACGCTCTGAATTCATTCTTATTAGTCACTCCTATCCCTTTATTGCACCGTCTGCAATACCCTTCATAATGTATTTTTGCAGTAATAAATAGAAGAGAACGACCGGCAGCATGGCCAAAATCAATGAAGACAAGATGGCAGACCAGTCATTATTCCCGTATTGACCGAACAGCATGTTGGTGGATAATAGCAAGGTATATGTCTTGTAGTTTGTCAACATCAGTAACGGCAGAAGAAAGTCGTTCCATATCCATAACAAGTTTAAAATCGTAATCGTAGCCGTAATCGGCAGTAATAACGGAAATATGACGACAAAAAATAATCGGAACTCACCGCACCCATCGATGACAGCTGCTTCATCCAGATCACGGGGGATAGATTTCACAAAACCATGGTACAAAAAGATCGCAAAGGCGACACCCGTGCCTATATATATCAATCCTAGACCTGTCGTTGATCCTTGCACCGATAGCGCTTTTGAAATTTTAGTCAGCGTTATCATAATAGAGTGAAATGGAATCAACGTGGACATGACGAACAGCAGAAATATAAATGCACTTAACTTCCCTGGTGTCCTAGATAGTTTATAGCCAGCCATCGACGCGCAAATGATAATGCCTAACAAGCCAACCGATGCGATATATATCGTATTTCCTAAGCTTCTAACAAAATTAGTCTTATGGAATGCGCCAATATAATTTCCTACTTCCAAATGGGTAGGCAAAGACAAAATATTGTTCATCATGGCGCCTTCCGTCTTAAAGGAGTTCAACAGTCCCATGTAAATCGGAAACAACGTGAATATGGCAGCAGCAATGAGGATGAGCAGAATCATAAAAGAACCGATTCGCTTCATGATTCCACCTCTCTTCTCTTCATCAACCACAGCTGAATCAAGGTGATCAAGAAGACGACTAGAAACAAGATCATCGCTTTAGCATTTGCGTACCCATATCGATTACTTGATTTAAATGCTTCCTCGAAAATGTTCAGCGCGATAACCTGTGTTGATCTGCCTGGACCACCGCCGGTTAACGAGTAAACGGCATCGAATGCTTTAAACGAGCCGTTAAGGGTAAGAAAGATACCAATCGTCAGGGCCGGATAAATCATCGGAAGCGTCACGTATCGAAACGTTTTAAAAGCATTCGCTCCATCAATCGCAGCCGCTTCTTTCAGATGCTGAGGCACACCCTGCAAGGAGGCAATATAGATCACCATCAGGTAACCGACACCTCCCCATAGGGATACGATGACGATGGCGAAGAACGAATAAGTTGGATCACCGATCCAGGATTTATCCAAAAAGGCGAATACCGAATGTTCGGCTATATACGGAAGTACTTTGGTGAAAATAAATAACCACATAAAGCCGCCTATGATCAAGCTGATCATATTGGGCATGAAAAAAATCGTCCGGAACCATACCTTGCTGCGCCGTCTGGATTCCACGAGAACAGCCAGAAGCAGAGCGATCACATTCTGAAGCACAACCATGAACACGACATATTTAAGGGTGAAGCCTACCGACTTTAGGAAGAACGGGTCCGCCGTCAATGCCTCGATGTAATTAGCCAATCCCACCATCCGATACGTGCGATTCAGTCCGTTCCAATTCGTAAGGCTGTACCATGCGCCCCCGAATGCGGGGGCGAGTACGAATACAGCGTAGAATAATAGAGCGGGAAACACGAAGGCTAATAGGATGACCGTCTTTTTTCGTTTCGTTGTCATTAGCCTATTCTCACTCCCGGTCACCATATATAGCCATGCTATTGCTGAGCCTTAATCGCGTCTGCCCATTTCTTATCCAGCGATTTGATAATCTCGTCTTTCGTTACTTGCTTTGCATAGTAACTTTGCAACAGCTTCGCTTGTTCATCCGTGACGCCATTGGGTAGAGACAGGTCCTGATAAGCCTTCCCTTGAGAAACATAGGTCATCGCTTCATCGATCCAAGGGAATGATTTATACGTGTGAACCTTAGATACGGGATTGAACTTCAATTCTTGGAACAAGGCTGACGAATCCTTCGGATCAAGGATGTAGTTTAAAAGATCCATGGCAACCTCTTTGTTCTTGCTTGTTGGAGATACCGCTAGAGACGTGGACGTTGATAGATTAATCATCGTACCTTTCGGGTTATTGCTCACGGGAAGCGGTGCTACGCCGAATTCGATTTTCGGGTTAACCTTCTGAATCGCTTCTGCTTGCCACGGACCTTGAACCCACATTGCCGCTTTTCCGTTAGCGAAATCAGTAGAGCCTTGGGCGCTGCCTACTTCGAATGGCTTATCGGTCCCATTTTGCATAACTATATCAATAATATTGAATACGTCCTGTACGTCCTTGTAGGAGGCTTCACCCTTGTTCATCTTTTGGATCCAATCCGGATGTTCCGAAGTCACAATCCCACCGAGTGACAGCGCCATGATCAGCTGCGGAATCCATGCCTCCTGGAAAGACAACTCGAATGGCGTCACTTTGTTCAATTTCAGTTTTTCTACAACCGCTTTCATTTCATCAACTGTTTGAGGAGCTTTCAGGCCTAAATCATTGAACACTTTTTTGTTGTACAAGTATCCCCATTCCAAGCTTTCAAGCGGTAATGCTACTATTTTGCCGTCAAAGGTTACCGTTTTTTTAACGTTATCGAACAAGCCTGCCGCAAATGGCTGATTGGATAGGTCACTCAAGTAACCGGCTTTGTAATAACTGGGTACGTCTGCTACAGCGTGCAGGGTGAATAAATCCGGTGCATCATTGGAAGAAAGGCGAGTCTGCAAGATTTGCTTGGCTTGGTCAGGATTCGGCATTTCAAGATTGATGGTGACATCAATATTTTTTTCAGCTTTTTCCTTTGCTTTAAATTGCTCAAAATATTTGTCAAATTGATCCTTAAACCGCGGAAAGCCCATAAATACTTTCAATTCTACTTTCTTTGCCGGAGCAGGAGCAGTTGCTGCTGGTTTCGAATCTGCCGGAGCCGGCGTAACTTCCTTACCGCCAGTACTAGTGTTGGAGTTCGTGCCACAACCGACCATTGCGCCCAGTAAGGTAACACTTAGCATTAAGTGAAGCGCTTTCTTCATTTTTCATTTCCCCCTAAAGAAGATTAATAACTACAATTTCAGTATAGAGGAGAGGGTTTTATGAATCATTTGATGTTATTAGCATTCGTTATTGCACTTTATTGATTTCCAAGCTAGTCCTTACGCATTTCCCCTGGGGTGAGTCCGAAATGTTTCTTAAACACGCGATAAAAGTAAGCAATATCGATATAGCCCGTTAGCTCTGCTACTCGTTTTATGGCAAGTCGTTGATCCATGATTAATTCTTTAGCTTTCTCCATTCTCTTACGAACGATATAGTCAGATAAATTTTCCCCGATGGAAGCCTTAAATGTTCGACTTAGATGCTCCTTGCTCACAAAAAAGTGATGAGCGACCGTCTCAAGGGAAATCGTTTCTTGGTAGTGTCGGTCAATGTAAGCCTGTACGTCCTCGGGGGCCAAACGATTTTTATTTTTACGATACGCCTCTATGGCATCTATGGCATCAATTAACCAATCACGCAAGATGGTATGAATTTCTCCCAAAGAGTACCCACTTAGCCATGCAGCACGTTCACGTCGCTCTTCGATCCAAGCTGAATCCAAACCATAATCCGTACCAGCCGTAAACTCTTCCAACAAGTGCAGAAAATCATGCGCAATTCTAGCCGGTAATCTCCCGTCCTGTGTCTCTGTATAACCTTCTGTTAAGAGGCCTTCTATCTTTTCCATTGTGTGGAGCACGGCAGGGCGATTAAGTTCCAAGAGATATTCATAAACCTGCTGCCGGTAATTCAAATAGGTGTCCAGCATCTTTTTATCCGTAAAGACGTGCGTATCCCATGAAGTTTGTATGTGTAGTGAAGCTTGCAGCTCGTCCACGCACCGAGAAAGGGCAGCGTTCAATTCGACTGGATTGATTGGCTTCAAAAGGTATTCGATGGCACGGGAACGTATCGCCTGCTTCAAATATACGAAATCGTCAAAGCCGCTCATCACGATTATTTTAACTTCGGGGTATCGTTCATTTAATACCTGTAGGAGCTCCACACCGTCCAGTCCCGGCATTCGCATATCGGTGATAACAATGCTCGGATGCAGCGTCTCAATCAGAACGATTCCTTCCCGCCCGCCATCCGCTTCCCCAATGATAGTCAGTCCAAGTTTGTTCCAATCTCCCAATGATCTAACGACTTGTCTGGCCCATAGCTCGTCATCGATGATCAATACGTTCAGCATCCGTTTTGCCCCCTTCCTCCTGCGTAACAGCAGCCATTACTAATACAACCAAGGTCCCTACATCTGTCTTGCTAAATATTCGAACACCGCAGCCCTTGCCGAATTGCAGCTTGAGCCGAGCATGAACATTCCTTAATCCAATTCCCCTTTTCTTTCTTACATCGTTGCTCCTAGCTCGAGGCGCCAATCGTCCATCTCTCAAATCCAATCGCAAATCGCTTAGACGCTGCTCGTCAACGCCTACCCCGTCATCCTTAATGAAGATATAGACTCGTTTACCTATGAGCCTTATCCGAATCTCGATATTCCACTTACCTTCCTTACGCTGCAGTCCGTGTTCAAACGCATTCTCGAGAATCGGTTGGAGTGTGAATTTAGGAAGCCTTGCAGTAAGTGTCCTCTCATCTGTAGATACATGCATACTGCAGCGATCCGCAAAGCGTTGTTCCTGAATATATAGGTAGTTTCGCATATGCTTAATTTCGTCTTCGAGAGGTACCAAATCACCGTCTGCACTGATGGAATAACGTAAAAGCTCCCCCATTACCCGGGTAATTTCATAAATTTCAGGCGCATCCTTCACCAATGCCATTCCCCCCATCAAATTCAGGGTATTATTGAGAAAATGCGGGTTGATTTGCGCCTGCAGAGCCATTAATTGTGCATTCTTCAGATCGATTTCCTGTTGATATTCAACCTCGATCAATTCCTTAATTCGCTTCATCATGGAATTATAGCCGTTTTCCAGCAATCCGATTTCGTCCCTGCTTTGGACCGGAGACATTTTAAAATTATGAATATGTGTCATCTTCATTGTTTTGGCAAGCTTGACAATCGGCCTGCTAATCCGAAGCGATACGAAAATGGAAAGCAAAATAGAGGCTATAGCAAATAGGGTTCCTGTTAAAATCCCTGCTTGGATCGTCGGTTGTGCGCTTTGATTAACTGTGCGAAGTGGAATGACCTTCACCACCGTTAGTTGACCGTCTCCGATTCGTTTTAAGAAATAGAAATCCGTCTTGGTTCTACGAAATGCCAATTCAAAATCATTCTGGTCGAGGCTTTGAAGTTGGGAATGAAGCTCTGCGGCATCCATTGTCTCCGTTGAACCCGACAAAAGCTCCCCTTGATCGTTAATCAAGTAAACCGAGCTTTCTGATTCTGATTTTAAAATATCGCTGACTTCCCTCCACACTTGCTTGTTTATACGGACGGAAATACCGCCTAACAGCATACGATCCTCAAATCGGTTCATACTGTGATATGCATAGATGGCACTGCCGGATTGTTTAAAATACATATTGATGGGTGTTTGAAGCATACGTCCCCAGTTGCCTTCCTGAATGTTTAAGGAATAAATAGTTCCGCTGTTTGCATAACTGACTGAGAATGCCTTTTGGATCGGATGAATATATAAATTCAACTCGTCTATCTTTCTCGAATTTGCATAGAAGGCAGACGTTAGTGTGTTTTTGATATAATTTTGCGTGTTAAATTGTACCCCGATATCAGGGTTGTTCATATCATTAAGTCCAGCCATGAGCGTCTGATTAATTTGCAAGGAATAAAACAGAATATCGATTTGCTGATGGAGCTCCTCCAAATATTGATCGGCCCATAACATCCTCGAATTGTTCGCATTAATGATTTCCTTCTCTACAGAACTTCGTGTATTATTCGTGGCAATCCATGTGACGGTTACAACCGGCAGCGTGGTTAAGCAAATCATGAGTACCATCAATCGAAGACGTAGGCTTGTTCGCATCGTAGTAGAGTCCTTTCTGAGCGTAGATAGCACTATCTTCATGTTACTTTATCTTTAAAGGAATAGCATTCCTATTTTAGGCTTCATTTTTTATTATTTTTTACGCGAAAAATAAATCGAAAGTCTTGATTTAAAGCGCTCTCATATTTTAATTTTAGAGTTGCAGCATGCTGATGTCATTCTAATTTATTGATTAACACTATTAGAACATATTGATTTCGTGAAAATAATAAGAGCTGTCTCAAAATCTACTTGAGGACAGCCCTTTTAGGTATTTTGACCATATGGAACATTCGAATCGGTATTCAGCTCGAAATTATAATTCCATTGGATTAATCCAATGGAATTAGCATTCTGGCTTTGAAATTCACAAAGCAGGAGCTGAATATACCAAATATGACTTTTGGGACAGCCCCTAGCCTATAACGAAACGAGACGTTTCAAAGATCATTCAAACACGAATCCACACCGTCATTTCACCAGGTTGTCGGTTGCCCCACAAGTAATACGGTACAGCTTTAAGCTTTACCGGCTCTGACACTTGCTGCTGCGCAAGCGGACGGTACGCCGTATTCTCTTGCCAAGAAGCTCGTTCATCGGCGCGACCTTTCACTTCAATGACGACCGCTCCACCGAGCAGCTCGGTGTCGAAATACGATTGCAGCTCCGCTTGGCGATCGATTGACAAATTCGGAAGCAAGCTGCCGTTGTCCGCCTCCTCCAGACAATAAACAAGCGGACCGCGTTCAATAGCAGCTTTGCCCGCATTGGCCCTGATCGCCGGATGCGAGGAAATCAACTGCGCCTCAAGCACGGGCTCCCATTCCACGATGTCTCCCTGTACCCATTGCCTATTTACGGTCGCATATCCATTCTCAACCTCGTATTCCGAAATCATGCCGTTAATTTTCATCACAGCTTGCCCATAGCACCAAGACGGAATGCGCAGCGCAAGCGTAAATGCAGCATCCGGAACAGCAGTTAATTCAAACCGTACATAACCTTCCCAAGGAAGACGCGATTGCTGCTTCAGTGCCACTTGACCGGCAGCTAGCTCGAACTGCGCTTCGCTGCCGATGAACAGATGTGTATACACTTTGTTATCCAATGCGGAAGTTGTATAAATATAATCGTTCAAGGAGGTGAGAAGCCGCGCCACATTCGGTGGGCAGCAGGAGCAGCCGAACCACTTCTGCCGCACTGACTTCACGTGCCTACGGTCCGGGTTATTTAAGGAAGCCTTCGGCCACACTTCCAGTGGATTGACGTAGAAGTAATGCTTACCGTCCTGCGACATACTGCCTAAAACATTGTTATACAGCGCTCGCTCTAGGACATCGGCGTACTCACTTTTTGCCTCCAGAAGCAGCATGCGGCGGGCGAAGAAGATTAGACCGATGGAAGCGCACGTCTCGGCATATACGGTATCGTTCGGCAAGTCGTGGTCAAAGGTAAACGCCTCACCATGATGCGTCGAGCCGATACCGCCTGTAATGTACATCTGCCGTTTCGTTGTGTTATCCCATAATCGACGGCACGCCTCGAGCAGCTCCCGGTCATCTGTCAGGCTTGCAAGGTCCGCCATCGCCGCATACATATAAACCGCCCGTACGGAATGGCCTAGAGCGACGTCCTGTTCACGAACTGGCAAATGCGCCTGATTATAGGCTATTTGTTCGATGGTCGGAATCGGCAGCTCCTTCTTCGCCCAATGACTGTACCCGCCTCTTTGCTTGCATTCCTCAATTAGAAAGTTCGGTGATTGACCGCGCTCGTCGATGAAAAATTGCGCCAGCTTCAAATAGCGCTCCTCTCCCGTCGCATGATACAGCTTCACTAGCGCCAACTCTATCTCCTGGTGGCCGTCATAGCCTCTCAGTTTGCCTTGCTCGCGACCAAATACGGTGTCGATGTAGTCGGCAAATTTGCACACGACATCAAGCAGCTTCCGTTTTCCCGTAGCTTCGTAATACGCAATCGCTGCCTCCATCATATGGCCCGCGCAGTAGAGCTCGTGCGCTTCATGAAGATTCGTCCACTCGTTTCCCGGCTCTTTGATCGAGTAATACGTGTTCAGATAACCGTTGGCGTGTTGGGCCTTGGCAATTTGCTCGATCAACTCGTCCGCAGTTCCCTCCAGCTCGGGGTCGGGTTGGCTTGCAAGCGAGTATCCGACTGCTTCAATCCACTTCGCCACATCGCTGTCCTGGAAAACCATCCCCCCGAATTCGCCTTCTTCCATCCCGGCTGCAATCCGGAAATTACGAATCGCATAACTCGGCTCAGCATCTGGAATACGGTCGTTAAGCGCCTCCCATTGATAGGGAATAACCGTCCCTCGCACTAACTCTGTAAATTTATTCCAAAACCCGTCCTGTAAGCGTACACGCCTATTACTCTGCCGCTCGCTCATTGATATCCCCATATGAATATCCTCCTAGAACTGTACATGATTTATATGACATTTGATTATTGCTCTCATCCAGTTTATCCTTGAAGTTATGGATGAAATACGAATAAAACAAACCTATTTTTTATAATATTTCACACTGCATTCGGAGGGTATCGGGAATGAACGAATCGGGAATCATTTGGATGGAGCTTCCGCCAGCGCCCTATTACATTACGACCGGCTTATCGACCTTATATCCGGGAGAGCAGCACCCGAGCCGACGAAATATCGGCATCTTCGATCTGCTTTGGGTTGTCAAAGGGACACTATTCATTGGAGAAGGGGATATGCAGTGGGAGGTAACGGAAGGACAGACACTGCTGCTATTACCCGACCGTTATCACTATGCGGTGAAGCCCTGCGAGACCGAGACTGTTTTCTATTGGAATCACTTCGACTTTAAAGGGAGTTGGCTCCAGGCGGACAATGCTGTAAACCCAGCCTACCCGGTCCAGCATGCATGGGCAAATCCCTATACAATTCGGATTAGGCAATATGCCTCACCGTCGGAGTTTCCCCTTGCCGAGTGCCACCTTCGCAAAATGCTCGCATCGTCAGACCAACATCGCTCGGCGACCTTTTGGAACGAGCAGCAGCTGTTCATGGAGCTTCTGCGTCTACTAGAGGAAGGGTATAGTGGAAGCAGCATCTCTCCCGCCTTAAAGCTCGCGGAGAAAGCGGAAGCTTACCTTCGGCAGCACTATCAGGCTGATGTGACGAATGAATCACTTGCGGAGGCTCTTCATTATCACTCGAACTACGTTGTTAGGTGCATGAAAGAGATCTACCACTGTACTCCGATGGAATATCTGCACGAGTATCGCCTGGAACAAGCAAAGATGCTGCTGATCAAAACGGATTGGCCGGTCGGCCAAATCGCCGAACGCGTCGGTTTTGGGTACGCCCCATACTTCTCCAACTGCTTCAAACAGTATGCCGGCATCTCACCTCTGCGTTTTCGCAAGCAGTTTTCACATTAGTTTTACTAATTGTGGACCTCATCGCAGTTTAATTCAAAAACGAGCTGTTTTCATTTCTGCTAGAACTGTATCTTCATAGGCATGCTTTTCGCCTCGAATGATGTCTTGGACACTTACTGGCTGACCCGTATGTCCAGACTCCAAGGCAGCGAACACGACTCCCAATGCATCGAGACCACGTTCAGCGCTGGAAATAGGCTGCTTTTGCTCAGCAATCGCTTCCCACAATTCAATGTAAGAGTGGGCAAAAGGGTTTTCTACAACTTCAGGCGCGTAACGCTGGATGATTTCGGAATGGGTAACAATTGATTTGTCTTCAAGTGTTACGTGTTGACCAGGACGCAGGCATCCTTTGCTCCCGTAGATCCATACCCCGTCAGTCTTCTCGCCGTGAGCTGCTGTACTGCACATCCAATGACCCAGACCTCCATTCTCAAAACGGAATACAGTGACAGATGTATCTTCTCCGGTAGGGTGAATGGTTGTTTCTCCGTTGTTTAATTCCTTTTCAAAAATTCGCGTATAGGAGAACACTTCTTGGATAGGCCCATTCACTTCCGTGAAGAAATGAGTGCGGTGAACCCCGTGATCGTTAATCCAGCCTGCGCCCGCGCGGCCTTTCATATGACGCCAAGCAGTTCCAGCAAAAAACGAGCGTCCCAGTGTGATCGTTGCGTAATCCATGATCATATACACATCGCCGATTAAGCCAGCTTTTACTGCGCGCGCCATCGCAACATTACCAGCACCCAGCACACTCGGTTCAGAAAGCGTCAATACTTTATTGAACTTCTTAGCATCAGCAAGCATTTTGCGGCCAAAGGAAGGGGAAATCGCCAACGGTTTTTGCATTTGCACGTGGATGCCTGCTGAGAAGCAATCCTCCGTCACTGTATGATGAAGATCATGATCCAATAAGACGGAAACCGCATCCAGACCGCCTTGCTCCAGCATCTGGTGATACTCTGTGTATACAACCGGCCGGAGCCCAAGCTGCCTCTTCACCTCTACGGCAAAAGCCTCCGCTCTCTCTAACTTAAGATCGCAAACAGCCGTCAGCTGAAAGGTCAGCTTGTTCTCATCTTTTAATTTCTTTAAGCCTTCCAGGTGCGCACCGGAAATCACTCCGCAGCCTATGAACCCGATTTTCATCCAAATCTCCCCATTCCTTTGAACAATGATGTAGATAAACTTATTCGTATCTTAACAAAGGATTGATGCAAATGATTTCAATATACTCTGTTCCTTTGCTTAGAATTTTTCATAAAAAAAATCCCTTACCATTGCCTGCTGCGGCAAATGTAAGGGACATGTTACTGATTAATTGGCGACCCAGGTCACATTCTGGTAATAGGCTCTGCCTCCAAACAGATTAAGACCGAAAATACCACTGCTGAAATGCGAATCGTTGACATCTATTACCGGCATGGAACCACCGTCAAAGTAGATTTTGATGTTCGTCCCGCTGGTCACAATTTTCACGTGATAAGTTTTACCCGACTGCAGAAGCATCGGCACGCTGCCAATGATTTGCGAGCTGGTAAAGCTGCCGTTCAGCTTGTAGAGTAAACGCAGAGTTTTCAGACTTGGATCGACATTGAAATAATAGCCGTTCGAACCAGTGGCATCACCGCGGAAGATGATGGATCCTGCTCCTCCAAGCGCATCCAGCTTCATATCGGCTTCATAAGTGAAGTTGCCGCCTGTTACCGTGGACATATAGTTGCTGTCCAGATCAAAATAACCTGCAATCCCGTCAGCCGTCGGAATCCATTGCGCTTGATTGGTTGAAGTCCATCCTGTCAAATTCGTGCTGAATGCAGGACCTACCTGTACGACTGTTGTACCCACAATCGAGCCGGACTGTGTCGTTGCTGTAATAACAGCGCGTCCAGGACTGATTCCGCTTATACTGGCACTTCGGGCGTCCACATCCGATACAGTGGCAATTGTAGAATTGCTTGTGCTCCAAGTCAAATTCTTGTTCGTTGCGGTACGCGGCAATACAGTCGTGTAGAGCTGCTGCGTCGAGCCAACGCCGATCTCCAGCTTGGGTTTATCCATCACAACTTTTTGCGGAATGGTTCCGCTAGTCGGTTCGTCGCGCCATGTATTTGCTAGCGGATACACATTCATGGTGACTACTGTCACATTGCCGCCTGTCGCATAGAAATTCAAGCCGTCACGGGCCGAATCCGGCAGTATAATGTCGGAGAAGACGACCTTGCCGTCATTGCCGAATACCTCAACGGAGGATTCATCGACATAGATGTGCATTTTCACATGGTTGCTTACTGGACTCACGACTACATCATTTCGCGAAGCAAAATTAGCTGTGAAATCAGTCCGGCCCGCATTCACGCGGTCCACGAACATTTTGGAAGAAGGCGGCTGATAACCTACAACGGTTTTTTGACTGCCAAGCTCTCTAAGACTAAGCCCGAACTCGGAGGCTGCGCCCGATGTAGGAATCAGGAAATCAGCATCGATTTCGTATGCGTTGCCGGATAAGCCGGACAATAAATTTGTGCTCGTCGGTGTTATGGTTACGTTGTTAAATGTAGTGGCTGTGCCGCGAAGATTATTCATCTCAGTAACCGGTTTCTGGGCAAGCCGCACACCCTCCGGATACGTCACCAGTGTAAGCTCACGCGGTATCGACAATTGACCGTGGAACGGGAACGTTGGCTCACTGAAAGGATTATCCCAGTTGCTCATCCAGCCGATTTCAATTCGGCGCGCATTCGAAGGAATGTCCGAGAAGGTTATGGCCGCATACATATCCTTGCCATATTCGCTTCTAAGCACGGTGCTGGCCGGATTGTCACTGGTAAAAGTCGACCCGTCGAATGAACCTACAAAATATTCAGACGAGGAACCGTTCGTTTGCGTCGCTGGACCTGTACTGATCGAAAGCACCCATTTCTTGTTCGTCGCCTCCCCATCTACCCCAAGCTGGAAAAAGTCAGGGCATTCCCAGGTACCTCCATGCAGATAGGCACCAAAACCAAATGAACTTGTAAATGTCCAGGTCAGCAGGTTAGTGGACGTATAGAAACGGATATTATCCCCGCCAGATACAACCATCACCCATTCATTGTGATCGCTGTCCCAAACAACCTTAGGGTCACGGAAGTCCCATCCGTCGTTCACGCCGCCGGGATTCTGTACAATCGGATTTCCTGAATACTGCTGCCAGGTTCTCCCTTTGTCGGTGCTGTAGGCGAGACTGATTTTCTGATTGCCCCCGACTTTATCGGGGTCATAATTCGTATAGAAAGCAACGAGACCAGAGCCGCCGCCAAACAATCCTGTCACATTGTTCGTATCCACGACCGCTGAACCTGACCAAGCATTGCCCAAATCATTAAGGGGAAGCGCGATAGGAAGACGTTTCCAATGTGTAAGATCGGTGCTTACCGCATGCGCCCACCGACCTTCGTCCTGATGAAACAGATGATATTCACCTGCATAATAGACGAGTCCATTGGGATCGCTTGCCTTGCTTGCTTCCTGCGTATAGTGATACCCAGGACGGTACATTTCATTCGAATATGCGCTTAAATCGGTTACAAGCACATTCTGAAAATAGGCTGTTCCATTGTACGCATTCAGTCCAATTTTACCTGTAGAATAGGTGCTGTCAGTCGCATTAATCGCCAGAGTTGCATAGCCGTCTACATATACTTTGATGGATGATCCGCTTACGATGATCTCAACATGGTACATCTTTCCTGTATCGATCGTACGCGCAGATGTGGCAATCGTCGTTCCAATGCCCGCTTTGAATAAACGGATTTGATCCAGGTTAGGATCAATGTTGAGTATATAACCGCTGGTAGCGCTTGCATTGGCACGGAAAAGAAGCCCTGCTGTTGCGAAAGGCGTAGCGGTATCCACTTTCAAGTCGCCTTCAAGCACGAAATCGGACGCTGTGTTCGCTGCGATTCGGAACGCGTCCACCGCCCCGGTGCTAACGGCTTTCACACCGTCCAAATGCGGAGTCCAGTTTCCATTGATGGCCGTCCAGCCTGCCAAATTCGTGTTCGCGTCACTGATCAGAATTTTTTGGAATTTGGCACTGCCGTTGAAGACATTCAGCCCGACAAAGCCTGACGAATAGGCTGAATTCGTAACCGTCAGAATCGGATCGTAGCCATCCGCCTGCAAATAATTGGTTTGCAAATAAACCTTGAGCACAGTGCCTTCAGCTTTCACCTTTATATGATAAACTTTGCCGGTATCCAGGGTGACTGTTTGCGTGCCAAGCGTTACATCGCCGCTGATGTTGAACAGACGAAGCCTGTCCAGATTCGGGTCCATCTGCAGGCCGTATCCCTGTGTTGCGCTGGAATTCGTACGAAAAAGCATCGTGGATACCGCATAAGTGTCTTCAATAAGCACATCCGCCTCATACGTAAAATTATCCGAGCTCGTAGATGAGATTGCATACGCATTTTGCCCGCTGGAAGCCGTCCCTCTCCAGCCTTGTGTCGTAGGCGTCCAAGTTCCTGATGTCACATTCCAGCCTGTTACATTCGTCGTTGTTTCATACTGATAAGCATTCTGGAAATAAGCCGTTCCGTTATACACGTGGTAGCCCAAGTTCCCTGTGGAATACTTCGTATCACTGACGGAAATCGCCAGCACGCTGCCTAGATAAACTTTGATTTGCGGTCCGTCAGTCATTACCTTCAGATGATAAGAAGTACCTGTATGAATCGTTGTTGCATACAGTGTTCCCACATCGGAGCCAGTAGCATAGTCGAAAAGCCTTACACGATCGAGATTCGGGTCTATGCTGACCACGTACCCTTTGGTACCGTCTTCACTGGCTCGGAAGACAAGGGAACCTACGCCGAATGCAGAGGCGCTGTCTACTGTCACATCGGCTTCGTACACAAAATTAGTCCCGGATGTAGTTGTCGACATGGCAAAAGCATTCGCATTCGCTGCGCTTACTCCCTTAACTCCGCTGCCTGATTGGATAGACCAGGTTCCGGATATAGGTGTATAGCCCGGCATATTCGAATTGAAGCTTGAAGCGTAAGCTCTCGTAACTCCTAATGACGCCGTACTTGTAACGCCAAGAATTAGAAGCGCTTTCAACATCCATTTGATCCTTATTTTCATGCACGCTCATCTCCTAATTTTAATTCACGAGAATTGTAAGCGCTTTTATATTGAGGGAAAAGAAAAGCGCTTCCTCGCGCTAATCTTACAATCGATGACCTGCTTACCCTTCCGTTGTTAACTTCCATGTGTCCAAGCTTTCCAGAAATGCTTCTCCATTCCTGGCAAACAGCTTGATTCCCAGACTGTCAGGTTTGGGGTAAATGCGGTTCGTTACGGTTTTCAGCCCGTTATTAGCAAACAGCTCAACAGAAGAGCGATCAATGAATATGTGCAGCTTAATGCGGCCGTCCTCCAGTGGACTCAGGTTTACTTCACTCACACCCGTTTCGCCTGTACCAGAGTGATTACGATCCACGCTAAGCTTCCGGTCAGCAGCCGAATAGCTCACTTCCGTGTACTCGGAACCATCTTCTGAACAGCGAAGCAGCAAACCGAACTCAACATCGCTAGCTGATTGATTCGTGTTAAAAACAGCGATAAGTTCAAGCGCATCCCCATGAATTTCTGGCAAAGGTACTTCCGTACCCGCACAGATAGACAGATTGCTGACACGGTGATGAGTCCCGCGCATGGCTCTCAATTCCTCCACAGGCTCTATCCGCAGCGTTCCGTCCTCTGAAAGTTTCAGCTCGCGAGGCAGGGTAAAAGCCCCCATCCAGCCATGCTCCTGCTCCGGCATTTGAGCGCCCCAAATATTCATCCAGCCAATGAGAATACGCCTTCCCTGTCCGTCCAGGAACGTTTGCGGAGCATAGAAATCAAAGCCATAGTCCAGCCGTTCCGCATAACGGTAGTCGAATAACCCGGTCTCATAGCTAAACTTTCCGGTTAGATACATCGTCTTGGTCGTTCCCATATTCATAGGGGAAATGACAAGCACATGATCATCACCACTCCCTAATGGAAACAAATCTGGGCACTCCCACATATCCCCCATCGTGCCATCGCTTTCAGCTGCGACTCCGATATAGCTCCAATCCCGCAGATCAGGAGATTTATACAGCAGTGCTTTACCCAAGCCGTCTTTCCCGTATCCAATAACCATGTACCATACACCATCATGCTGCCAAACCTTTGGATCCCGAAATCCGAAGCCACCTTCCTCTGGTGCGCCAGCAATAACCGGGTTATACGCTGCTTTGTTGAAAGTAACCCCATCTGTGCTTGTCGCAATGCACTGAACCTCAGTGGGTGTGCGTCCATCGACATGCCCCGTGTAGATCAACGTCAGCACGCCGTTATCGTCCACAGCACTGCCAGACCAGCAACCATATCCACCGGTTTCTCCCCTATCGTAAATTTCCGATGGCGCCAACGCTACAGGCAGATGCTCCCAGTTCACCAAGTCTTTACTTTTGGCATGACCCCAGTGCATCGGCCCATTCTTTGGCTCATAAGGATTGTGCTGATAAAAGGCATGATACTCCCCTTTATAATAAATCAGGCCATTCGGATCA
This sequence comes from Paenibacillus germinis, assembly GCF_013141785.1. NCBI lineage: Bacteria > Bacillati > Bacillota > Bacilli > Caryophanales > Paenibacillaceae > Paenibacillus > Paenibacillus germinis. The sequence continues at coordinate 32,703 of NZ_WHOC01000195.1, read as the reverse complement.
TTCATCCAGCCCGCTGGAGGCATCAAATGATAGTAAAGCCTGTAGTTCCCCTCCGCCACTGCTGCAGAAGCTTGCTCCAACGCCTTATTTGCTAGATCGACTCGTTCCTCGTGAACCCTGTTTAGTTCTTTGTCTCCTTGATCACTCATTCTATCTCACCCTCATTCCTAATCTCTTATTGCACATTTCCTGTTCGGATTAACGTATGAATTTCTTCTATTGTTCCAAGGGAAGGAATGGCACCTTTCCGAGTCGTCGCTAAAGCACCCGCTGCATTCGCAAATCTCAAAGCGCTGCATAGTTCATCTTCACTCCAAGCGTGTAAAGGTTTCCCCAGCTTTAACACTTCATGTAGAAAAGCCCCAAGAAAGCCATCCCCTGCACCCGTTGTATCAACGGCATGAACAGAATAGCTATCAACCTTCCCCCACCAATCCTTCATTCGATAAAATGAGCCTTTGGGTCCCGCTGTTACTAATAGCAGCCCAATGGAATACCGCTCCATCAACTGTTTGGACGCAATCTCTATATCCTGCTGCCCTGTCAAGAAAATGATCTCTTCTTCAGATACTTTCACGAGGTCAGCCAATCTCAAGCCCGCATGAATAGCCTCCTTAGCATGCTGTTCGTCCTCCCACAAAGAAGGACGCCAGTTGGGATCATATGAAATAAGCGCACCTTTCTCCTTAGCTTTCTGCACAGACTTGATCGTAGCCGTGTAGGAGGGTTCCACTGTCATCGAAATCGATCCAAAGTGAAAAATCCGCGTTCCCTCCAGCATGGCCAGATTCACCTCATCCTCTCTCAACAGCTGGTCAGCACCGGGCTTTCGTGAGAAATGAAAGGACCTCTCGCCTTGCGAATCCAAATGTATGAAGGCCATTGTCGTATGGGCCTCGTCAGATGCGATAAGCCCAAGATCTGATACACCCTGCTGTTGCAAGGCTTGCCGCAAATACCTACCAAAGGGATCATTTCCCACCTTCCCAATGAACCCGGTCTTCATGCCGAGCTTAGCCATAGCGGCCACAACGTTCACGGGAGCTCCTCCCGGATTGCGCTCAAACACAGGCTGTCCGGCGTCTGATAAACCTAGAGGTGTAAAATCAATCAAGTATTCCCCTAGTGCAACTGCATCATAGTTCATCTTAAGCTTCCTTTCTCTTCATTATGCAAACTCCTCGGATCAACCCTTAATACCTGACATCGTGATCCCCTGAATATAGTAGCGCTGTAAAAATAAGAACAGCAGCAGAATCGGCACTGTTGATAACGTGTTCGCCGCTAATACTTTGGACCAATCCGTCCCTTCGTTAGAGGAAAACGTGGAAATACCGACTTGGATCATTTGCATCTTCTGATCATTGATAACAATGAGCGGCCATAGATAGGAATCCCAATTGCCTAGGAATGTCATCAGGCCGAGTGTAATTAATGCGGGAACGGCTGCCGGAAGCACGATGGATACGAAAGTGCGCGGTAGGCTAGCTCCATCTATGCGTGCCGCTTCCATCATTTCGTTCGGGACCTCTGCGAAAAATTGCCGCAGCATAAAGATGCCGAACACGGACAACATCGAAGGTACGATCAGCGCTTTATAAGAATTAAGCCAGCCCAGATCATGCATGAGCAAGTAGTTCGGCACGAGCGTAACTTCACCCGGTATAATCATCGCTGACATAAATAAGGCGAACGCCACTGTTTTAAAGCGAAACTTGAGTTTCGCAAATGCAAATGCAGCCATTGAATTAATGATAAGCACAAGCGCGGTTACGATCGAAGCCACGAACAAAGTATTCCAGATATAACGAAGAAACGGATTGCGCGCATTGAAAATAACATTATGAAAATTACGTCCCGTCCATTCCACAGGGATCAGAAGATGAATATTCAGAGACGTATATTTAAAAAGCTCCTGGTACGGACGAAACGAGCCGGCGACCATCCATAGGATCGGAGCGACTGAAATCAGAGCGATCACAATCATGATGGTCATTCTTACGATGTTGGTTATCCTCTTCATGGCGATTCCCCTCTTCTTTAATCAGCGTCTTTGCTAAACAGCTTCATTTGGATAAGTGAAATGGTCAACACGATCGCAAAGAGCACAAAAGCTGCCGCTGTCGCATACCCCATTCTCATTTGCGTAAAAGCCTGCTTATAGATATAGAAAACAACCGTCTCCGTCGAGCTGTTAGGCCCTCCATTTGTCATTACGAAGACGAGCCCTGACAGCTTGATAGCATCTATCGTGGTCATAATGACAACGAAGGCCATGGTCCGATTCAACAGCGGAAGTGTAATTTTGAAAAACTGCTGAATCCTAGATGCGCCATCCACTCTAGCAGCTTCGTACAGATCAGGAGAAATATTGTTCAAACCTGCGAGGAAGATGATCATGAAAAATCCGGCGCCTTTCCAGATCCCGAGCACAATAATGCCATTCATCGCCGTGTCTGGGTCGGATAGAAAGCTTGTAACCGGCAGGTGCAGAGCCTTGAGAACACTGTTCAAGAGCCCAAACTCTTTGTTGTAAATCAGCTTAAATACCGTTGCAGCCACCGCAGTCGAAATGATAACCGGGATAAAATAAAGCGTTCGGAACAGACCTGCCGCCGCCGTTTTCTTCTGGATCAATAACGCTAACCCCAGAGCAACGCTCGTTTGAATCGGAATCACGATAATCGCAAAATAAAATGAATGCTTCAGACTGTTAAAGAAGGCGCGGTCCTTCATCAAATGCACATAATTATCCATGCCGACAAATACATCGCCTGCGCCTACTAGCGAATAGTTTTTAAAGCTGATGATGAAGGCTTGCAGCATTGGGTAGAACACAAAGACAAGCAATAAGGCTATCGCCGGGAAAATAAACCAGAATGCAGTGGCTTGCTCATGCCTTCGGAAGCTTTGCGATTTTTTTTTGGTTTCTATCACTGTTTGTATCGCAGTATCCATGGTTCATCTCTCCATTCCACTTCTGTCAATTTGTATCGTAAACAAAAACCTTAAAGCTCGAAACCACACTGCCATCTGGGCTAATCGCCTTGATCTCCGCCTGTCCGGCCTGAACGCCCTTCACCAAAGCTCCTCCGTCAACAGCTGAAACTGTTGCTATCGCATCGCTACTAGACTGCCACTTCAACAACTGCGGAGCGCTTAAAGGAATGACCGAAGCTTCAACCTGCTGACTGCCATTCACTGGAACATCGAGCGTGCTCTTACTTAACACAATCCGCTGCGGCTTTACGGCATTCACATCCTCATTCCGCCATACCGTTTGCATCGGATAAAAATGAGCATCGTCCAGCGTGACGCTGCCTTCCAAGGCCTTTAGCTCCAGTCGGTTACTCGTCGGATCTGGGAATATCAGGCTGGAGACGACAACCTCACCATCGTTCGCAAATACCTCAAGACTAGATTCATCTACGAAAAATCGGAGTTTAAGCTTGCCATCCTTCAGCTTCAGCGGTACCGAAACTTTCTCAGCGAAACCCTTCTCGAACGAGGTGATGCCTGAGTGTGTTCGATCTACCGTCAGCTGCTCCGTCTTGGCATCGTAGCTGACGCTCGTTTCTTGGTCGCTCCCTTTTCTTAGCTTGAACGCTAATTTCGAATTCGGCTGAACAGATAGTTCGGTAACCATCTCATAAGATGTTCCTTTGATGGCCTCAAACGGATTATGTCCTGCAGTCAGTTCCTGCTTGGACAGGGCAACTTCTTTACCACGCAAAGTCTGGAGTTCTTTCACAGGCTCCTGAATCAGCCTCAATCCTTGATCAGGGATATTCCTCAGCCTAAGCTCGCGTGGGATGGACATGTTCCCCTTCCAGCTGCCCGTCGGCATCGCGAACGGATAACGCCAATTAGACATCCAGCCCAGCCAGATGCGGCGTCCATCTTTGGACGGGATATCCGAATAGGACACAGCGGCATAGAAGTCTTTGCCATAATCCGTCCATAGCACGTCAGATGGCTTATTATCATTCTTGAACGTTAGCCCGTCGAACGTACCGACGAAGTATTGCGCTGCGGATCCTTTCGTCGTGTTGTTACTGCCTATACTTACCGCCAGTACCCACTTCTTTGCTTTGGAGCCCTCCAGCGGCAGCTCGAATAAGTCCGGACATTCCCATACGGCCGCGTGCGAGCCTTGATCACTCCCGAATTCGCTGGTCATCTTCCATGATTTGAGGTCGGGTGATGTATAGAAGCGAACACGGTTATCGACAGACACAACCATCACCCAAGAACGTGTAGGCTCATGCCAGATGACCTTCGGATCTCGAAAATCCTTCAAGCCCTGATTCGGAATCACCGGGTTTCCTTCATATTTGGTCCATGTCCGGCCTTTATCCGCACTGTAGGCAATGCTTTGCGACTGAACGCCGCCTTTGAAATGGGTGAAAATCGCGACCAAGCCCGCTTTGCCGCCAAAAAATCCGCTCGTATCCTTGCTATCTACCACAGCGCTCCCAGACCAAATCTCTCCTAGTGAATCCCGAGCCAGAGCTACTGGAAGATGCTCCCAGTGGATGAGATCCTTACTTACCGCATGTCCCCATTGGCCGCTGTTTTGATAAAATTGGTGATACTCACCTTCAAAATAGACCATCCCATTCGGATCACTCATATTCCCGGATTCCGGTGATAAGTGATACTGTGGACGGAACTTTTCTGTATAATAATTCGGATCACTCACATACGTAAAAGCTGAGCTATCTGCTGCATCCGACGATCTGTCATCTCCTTTAACCAGAACAGCCACCCCCAATCCTAGAAGTACGACCGTGGCAGTACCAACTGCCCATAACCCTAATTTCTTCCGCATACTTCCTCCTTGTGCATGTCGCCATCATTTCTGTATGGTAATTGTACCGAGTCCGCACGAAGAAAGATTTCAAAATCATCGGGAGTTGCCTTTCAATTTTATTTGCAGCAGCAGTTAAAACACTTCCAAGTAGCTAGCATTCCACCATAACCAACGACAAATAAGAGCCTCTAAAGGCTCTTATTCCGCTCTATTAGCCACTTTCTGCGCAAATAGAAGCTCCCAAAGACTCTTATTTCTCAGAGTAGCTAGCTCTCCCCGGCAAATGGATATAGGGCTACCCTCAAGGTCATTGACCTTTTGGAACAGCCCTATTTCAAATCTGCATATGCAAGCTACTACACCTTTTTACTTAGTAGTTCTTCCCGATACTCCTTAGGTCCTTTGCCGTAATATTTTTTAAAAGCGGTGCTAAAATAACTCGAACTGGAATAGCCAACCAGCGTAGCAATATCCGTTAGCTTCAGTTCATTTTCTTCCAGCAGCACCGTGGCCTTACTTAGACGCAATTTCGTGACGTAATCACTAAAAGTAATGCCCACGCTCGTCTTAAACAAGCCGGACAAGTAGGTCTCGTTAAGATGAAACATGTCTGCAAGAGAAGCCAGCGTGAGCTCGTAGGAGAAGTTCTCATCCACATAATTGCGAATCGCTTCGATCATCTGCTGACCGCTGGAGAACCTCGTTTTCCTCACTTCATTCATCACCAATTGCGCCATTTCATGAAGCTGCTCCAGCACTTGCTCCCTTGAGGAATAGTCTCTCACCGTCATCTGACAGTTCCATAGATAGCTTTGCAGCGATGCGTCACCGAGTTCGAACTTCTTGGCTATCGCATTAAACAGTAAAATAATCCGAAGCGTCAAAAAGGTAAATACAAACATCGGCGTGTCTCGATCAGCGGAGAAAATGGTATGCAGCTGCTTAGTAAATGCAGGCATATCCAGATTTTCAATGGTTTGCATCAGCTTTCTCTCTACTTCCGGTGAAAACGCATGTGTCATTGCCAGCATATTTCGGTTCGGCTCAGCCTTGACTGATTGGATCGTGCCTTGACTCCATGCCAGCATGCTCGATGCATAACCATCCTTCAACTGCCTCAGCCCGGTGATGGACTCGCCTATGCCGACTACACTCTCAACTCTCAGGTAGCTTTTGATATTCCGCTTGAGCTTGCGCACGAAGTCATCCATGAAACGACCATGATACACAGGATCTTGAATAAGAATCAGAAAATGCATCATGGCAGGATGACTAATGGAATAAAAGGGATACACTTGCTCCCAATTTTCAGCAGACTCCCGGCAAAGCATTTGGAATGCCAGATAGAGTAAGTCTTTCCGCTCACTCCAATCGTCCAAACGTCCTTGTGGAATTCTCATCTCTACCGTCACAAACTGCGCATGTACATCATCTATGGTCAAAGAAGACAGCTGTAATTGCTGCATCCGTTCTTTCACGGTTGATACACTAAACCATTCATCCTTCACCAGCTGCCAAATTAATTGTTCCTGCATCAGCTGAAGCTGTTGGTGATTCTTCATTTCCTCTTGATCCTGTTCACGTATTCGATTGCGGTCATCTTCCAATTCTTCGGACAGTTTGGCAAGTAGTGCCGTTAATTCGCTGCGAACCACAGGCTTTAATAAATAATCTTTCACACCCAACTGAATGGCTGCCTTCATATATTCAAAATCCGAGTAGCCCGAAAGTACGATGATACGAAGATGGGGGAACTTCTCCTTACTAGCTTTGATGAACGCTATACCGTCCATTTGCGGCATTCGGACATCCGTAATCACAACATCGGGCAGCGGCTGCTCACTAAGAATCTGCATGGCCTCCAGACCATTAGCTGCTTCGAATTCAATTTGGAATCCGGCGGATTTCCAATCGATTTTGGCTTTAATACTGTTTCGTACACCGACTTCGTCATCAATCAGCATAATTCTGTACATCTATGTTGTCAGCTCCTTAACAGAGGAAGGTATAAGGTCAATTCTGTCCCTTCGCCCAACCTGGATTGTAAGCCTAAGTGAAATTGCTCCCCATAATTCAACCGACATCTCGATAACACATTGCGAAGTCCGATGCTTTGCCCCTCGCTGCTAAGAATAGCAACGGAATCACCTGTCTTAATCTCTGCCAGTAAATCTTGTACCAACTCGGAGGACATGCCAATTCCGTTATCTTTGACGCAGATCAGCAGTCTTTCGTCTTGTACCAGAGTCCGCAATGTAACCTGTGCGACGCCGGCCTTCTCCAGACTATACTTCACTGCATTTTCAACAAGGGGCTGAATAATGAACTTGGCAATCAAGACATCATCTGCCGCGGGATCTTCCTCGATCACGACTTGCAATCGCTCTTCATGTCTCAAATGGAGAATGAACAAATAGTCCCGAATATAGCTCATTTCCTCAGCTACTCGGACCAGATCGCTGTTCATGTTCAGCGAATACCTCATCATTTTGCCTAATGCCTCGGTGGCGTCCATCACTAAGTCTTCCCGCTTCATGGCAGCGAGACCGCTAATAATTTCAAGCGTATTATTATAGAAATGCGGGTTAATTTGCAGCAGCAGCGCCTTATATTCAGCATTCTTTCTACGTAAATTCGTTTCGAATTCGGTTTCGATCAAATATCTCAACCTATGCGTCATTTGCTCGAAAACCCCCGTCACATAGCCGACTTCACTATGTCCTTCCCTGACTCTCGGCATCACATGCAGAGCCTGATTAAATTCGCCGCGCTGCACATGCTTCATCGCTTTGCCCATCACACTAAGCGGTTTGGTAATACCTGCGGACAACCAGAAGGCCGTTAGCATAGCGAGAATAAGCAAAAGGGCGGTAACCAAAAGCATCGTTTGCCTGATATGAGTGATTTTCTCATACAATTCTCCTTCGGGAACGGTGCCTACAATGGTCCAATTTTGAGCAGGCAATTTGCGAAAAAAAAGCAGATTCGTACTCCCTTTATCCTTAATAGGGAAAATCCCGCTAATCTCCTCCTCGAATCGTTTATCGATTTGCTCAAGACCATTCCTTAGAATGTCCCGATGTTCTGAAATATTTTGATCCAGCACACTATTGCCTTCACTCGTTAGCAAAATCACTTTCCCAGTCTTCCCGACCCGAATCTTCTCAATCGCATTTCGAAGCAAGGTTGTGGGGTAATTGACTTTAATAAACCCGACATTCTTTAACGATTGCAGCTGTACCAGTGGAAAAAGAAAGCTGTTAATCGATCTTGCTCTCATGAATTCGTCCGATTGATCGATATCTTTATGCGCTGTCGTCCAGCGCTTGCCCTCTGTCATAAATGCCGTAAACCACTCGCTATTTTTATAGGTTCTATCTTGCGTCCACAATCCTCCGGCATCCTCGGCAAAAGCGCTGATCGATATGCCATTAGAGTTGTTAACGGCATACGAAGAAAAATACTCCCGCAATCTCTGCTTCGTAAGCACTCTCTCCTGAATCGTATTATCCGGATTCAAATGAACCGTTAGCCATTCCTGCGTCGTTCGACTGCTCACGACCTGATTGCCCGTATCTTCAACCTGAGTAAGCAAAGTCACGACATGCGAAGCAAATTGTTCGATGGTTTGAGCGGTTGAAGATTCAATCGACGCCTTAATCGTTTTCGTCGCTTCCTCACTAAGGATATAAGCGAGTGCGGCAAAAGGGAGGATTAGCAATATAGAGAAAACAGCCATCAGACGGCTCCTCAATGAAAAAAACATGAAATCCCCCGTTTCTTATCCAGTCATCACACCTTTAATCATACACGTCAACCTTCTAGGGAAACAACGACAAAGAGACGATCATCGAAATGATTCGTCTCTATGAACTTCACAACCCTACTTTTTCTGCTGAGCCTGCACATCCGCATAAGCCTTATCAATCGTCGTGATGGCTTCTGCAATGGATGCATCAATATTCCGTTTGCCAATGGTGACATCCTCAAACATTTTATTCACAGCATCAGACATTTGCGGGAAGATCGGCGTAATCGGACGCGGTCTGCCATACTTCTGATTTTGGATGACGAAAATGTTCTTCGGATACTCATTCAATTCCGGGAAAGTCTTCGCTGAAGAGTAACGGGATGGAATATCTTTGGTCATTCCGGCATACGTCTTTTGTCCTTCCTCACCAGTTACCCAGTTAACGAACTTCCAAGCTTCATCCGGATGCTTGCTCTTCGATGAGATGCCCAGCGCCCAGCTGCCATTCGCTACCGCTTGTGCAGTCCCCTTAGGCAGAGGAGCAATGTCATAGTCTTCGCCCAGCTTGAAATTCGGGAATTTCTCTTTCAGATTCGCCAGAGACCAGGAGCCATCAATCGTAATACCCAATTTACCGTTCGGGAATGGATCCGGCGGATACTCCAGAGCAGATACTTTATCTTTGTTATACAGATCTGAGAAGAATTGAACGGCCTTCTTCGTTTGCGGTGAATCCAAAAAACCTTTCGACGTTTTACCGTCAGGACTCATAATCTCCCCGCCAAGCTGCCAAATGATCGGATACTTGAAGTAAGCCGTAGCACCCGCATTGCCGAAGCCCTGCGCAGGATCTATACCAAAGATGCCACTCGTTGGATCATTGATTTTCTTCGCAGCATCGAGCACCTGATCCCATGTCCACGGCTCATCCGGATTTTTGGAAGGAAGCGGAATACCCTTCGCTTGAAACATCTTTTTGTTATAGAACATGGCAATCGAGGATTCCGTTAATGGCGACATGTAAATTTCATTTTGATACGTATAGGTCGCAAGTGTTGATTTAGGAACATCATCGATATTCCCGTCCGTCTTGAAGTATGTGGTTAATGGCTTCAGAGCACCAGCATTTGCGTAAGAACCGACCGTAGGAGCATCTAACGCCATAATATCCGGCGGGCTACCCGAAGCGATGGATACTCGTAATTTCGTATCATAATCCGAATATGGAATCGGTGTCATTTCTACAGAGATGTTCGGATACTTTTGCATGAAGGAAGCAACAAGCTTGTCATAAGCTGCGTTCTCCGTATCGTTCCCCGAGTTTCTCCAGAACGTAAGCTTTACTTTCTCTTCTTTTTTAACAGCATTATCCGTTTGGTTGGGTACTGCTGACGACGTATTTCCGCCATCACTTTGCGTTGAACATCCCGCCAATAAACCACCGACAACGAGAGCGCTTACTACTGTTTGACTTAGTTTTTTCAAAATGTGAATGCCCCTTTCATTTATCTGTTGTTGTTGTTCTTGTCATCATCATATCAAAGGGGCCGGGATATTAAATTCAATATTCTCTGCTTAGAACTTATAAAATTATCATGATTCTGGTTATTGTACAAGTGCGTAACGAGCTTTCTTGAACATTAAAAGGGTGCGCCAAAATTACAGCGCACCCTACCTGTTCTAACTTCTTCCTTCATTTTCATGAATTTTGCTTTAGTTTAACACCGCTGTCATATGCTCGTTCGTAATCGCCCAATGGGATGCAGTCCAGTATTTCGCTTTATTTTTCACATAGATAATTTGCGGTGATTCGTGCTTAACTCCCAGATCTTCGGCAATCTGATTGGAAACAGGACGGGCTTCAATGACCTTTATCAACAAATAATCAACATCCCTGTTCGGATTACCCGCTAAGTACTGCTTGAATTCATTCAGCGCGTTAGCGCTAACCGGACATGTAGTGCTATGTTTGAAAACAACTTGCCCCAGTTCAGCCGATTGCTCCAACACATCTTTCCATTCGTCCAACGTCGTAATTTCTTTCCATTGCATGGATAAAGTCACTCCTTTTCTTTCTCATAAAATAGATGGTTAGTACCGTTACATTGACTGGCTTCTCTCATGTACCGCCTCGTACTCCAGGAACTTCTCGCAGTCGATTGCAGCCATACATCCGCTGCCTGCAGCCGTTATGGCTTGGCGATACTTGTGGTCCTGCACGTCCCCGCAGGCGAATACGCCGGGAACAATCGTTTCGGAACTTCCAGCAGTCACAACGATGTACCCAAGTTCGTCGATATCCAGTTGGCCATTCAAAAAGCCCGTGTTTGGTTTATGGCCAATCGCTACGAAAATACCGTCAGTCTCGATGACTTCCTCAGCACCGGTCGCATTATCTTTCACCTTCAGCCCGGTCACACCATTGTTATCGGAGACGACCTCGAGCGGCGTCTTGTCCAAGCTCCATGTAATTTTACTGTTGCTGCGGGCGCGCTCCTGCATGATTTTCGAGGCGCGCAACTCGCTACGGCGGTGTACAACGCGAACTTCCGCGGCGAAGCGCGTCAGGAAATTCGCTTCTTCCATGGCAGAGTCGCCGCCGCCAGCAACGATAATTTTCTTGCCGCGGTAGAAGAAACCGTCGCAAGTTGCACAGGTACTTACGCCGCGGCCGATGCTTTCCTTCTCGTGCGGAATACCGAGCAATCTGGCCGATGCCCCGGTGGAAATGATCAGCGTCTCCGCCGTCAGCTCTCCGACGCCTTCCACCTTCAGCTTAAACGGTCTTTGCGACAAATCGAGTTCGTTTACCCAGCCATTGCGAAACTCTGCGCCGAAGCGTTCCGCCTGCTTGCGCATGTTGTCCATCAGTTCCGGACCCGTGATTCCTTCTGGAAATCCGGGAAAATTCTCTACTTCCGTCGTCGTTGTCAGCTGCCCGCCCGGCTCCGGTCCTTCAATTACCAGCGGGTTCAAGTTAGCCCGCGCCAAATAGATCGCCGCCGTCAAACCGGACGGCCCTGTTCCGATAATGATCGATTTATATGTCATTGTTGTCTCCCTCACCTATATTCAAGTATTCAATTGAATAATAAATCGTATTCGTTTCCTTGTCAATACTTGGTAAACACCGAATTGAGGGAACGCCATTATTGAGCAAATCAAAAAATCCTTCAGTATCTACCGAAGGATTCGTGGTGCAGCATGATTAAATTGTCTGTTTGGATATCGCCGTAAAATATTCTACAACGACCTCACGGAATTCCAGAGCAGCCCGCGAAATGTACCGACTCCTGTGCCATAATAAAGCGATCTCCCTTACCAATTCGTGATTCTCTACTTGGAGATATTTGATATGTTCCAGTGAAGACCTTGCCGTGCTTGGTATGAAGGCTATGCCAATTTCTGCTTCCACAAGAGAGATTAGCCTTGCAGGTTCATCTCCCTCGTACACATATTTAGGTACAAATCCAACCGATTTGCATATAGAGTCTACTAGATCGCGAGTACCGTAGCCTCTCTTTACACCAACAAACCATTCATCCCTTAGTTCTGTCAGGGATACGCTGCTTCGGTCTGCCAGTCGATGCCCCTTTGGAACAGCTACAAGGATCGGGTCGATGAACACGATTTGAAATTCAATGTCATCCCCTTGTATAGGAGGTGAGGACAAGCAGTAATCGACCTCTCCTCTATGAAGAAGCGTAACCATTTCCTTCATGGTTAGCATTTGCACATGAAATTGGATATCTGGCCGCTTTTTCCGAAACTCTCGAAGGATACTTGGCAACGTGCTTGCGGTGGTCACCGCCAATTCGAGTGTGCCATGTTCCGGACTGAATAAATCGCTAATCTCCTGCTTCCCCTGCTCCAATTCAAACAACGCCCTTTCTGCACGGCGAAGGAATCTACTTCCGAACTCATTCAATCGCAGCTTCCTCCCAGTTCGATCGAATAGAGGGACCCCTAAATCCTCCTCCAAGCGTTGAATCGTTTTGCTTAGTGAGGATTGAGTAACGTGTAGACTTCGTGCAGCTTCGGTCACATGTTCCAATCGAGCTACCGTGAGAAAATATTGCAGTTGAAGAAGTTCCATTTCGCACCCTCCATTCATTCCTTCAAATCAATGAAATCATAACATAAAATGCGTTGGAATAAATAATCGATTTCAAGTACGATGACATCAATACAATTTGGAGGGTGACAGAAATGAATGCTCGCAGCAGGTGGTTGATGATTTCCGTTGGCCTTGGGATACTATTGAACCCATTAAATTCTTCCATGGTTTCAGTTGCTATTCCAAGGCTGCAAAATGTGTTCCAACTTGACTTTACAGTTGTTTCCTGGATTATTTTTTCTTTCTACATTGCAAGTAGCATCGCTCAACCTGTCATGGGAAAAGCCAGCGATTTATTCGGTCGCAGGAAGATATTTCTTACGGGGCTTGTTGTAGCTTTCGTTGCATCCTTATTAGCTCCAATATCTCCAAACTTTGGGTGGCTCATCGTGTTCCGCATTGTGCAATCCATCGGAACAAGCATGATGGTTGGGGTTGGCATGGCCATTGTGCGAATTCATATTACGGAGAAACAAGCGACTGCGCTGTCTGTCTTATCCATATTCCTATCCGGAGCGGCAGCAATTGGACCCTTTATTGGCGGGGTTTTGATTCACTGGTGGAGCTGGCCTGCTATCTTTTTCGTCAATATTCCGTTCGTGGTAGCGAGCTTTATATTGGCTTGGAGGCATATTCCTAAGGACGTAGCGCCAACATCCGTTGTACGGGGCATGTCCTTACGTAAATGGTTTGATTTGATTGATGCGTCAGGGATCCTACTCTTCACAGTGGGACTGGTTGCCCTGCTCGCCTCCTTACTCTCAGCAAAATCATCTGGGCAAATCTCATTAAGTAATGTTATCGTCGGGCTGATAGGCCTAGTTGCGCTGGGGGCTTTCGTACGACATGAGTTAAAAGCGAAGTCACCCTTTATTCCTTTGCGCACATTCGCCAAATATCCTGCGATGACTTGGGTCAATGTTGAATTCATGCTCGTTAACGTACTTTTTTACTCGCTCTTTTTCGGGCTTCCGTCCTACTTGCAAATGGTACGTCATGTCAGCGAGTTCCAAACAGGGATTCTCATGCTAAGCTTAGGCTTGTGCTCACTCGTTACTTCTCCAATAGCAGGCCGATGGATCGATAAATCAGGACCCAGGCCGGCATTGCTCGCGTCGGCAATACTGATGACACTAGGTTCGGTGTGGCTCGTGACATTGAATCAAACTTCACCGGTTATCAGTGTCTGTTTGGCTTTGGCTGCCTTCGGTATTAGCAATGGGCTAAACAATGTCGGTATGCAAGCGGCTTTGTTCAACAGTTCTCCAAAAGAAATAATCGGTGTAGCATCCGGATTATTTAATACATCCAGATACCTGGGAACCATTCTCTCTTCCTTGTTGATAGGCATCGTAATGGGAGGTAGCTTCAGCTTCGGGGGATTTCGAGTGCTTGCGGTTATCCTCACGGTAATTGCATTGTCCTTGGTATTCATGAGTCGCCGACGCCGGGAGTCAGGGCAATTGGAAGTGTCGTAGAAATGCAAACAAATAAAGAGGTGAGTGTCATGACAACTTTCAACATTAAGGATTGGTCCTCGTGGGATCAAGCCTGGCAACAAGCGCATAAGCAACACGGAGATCAAGCCATCTCAATGTGGGACTCCCGAGCTCAATCCTTTGCCGGGAATGCCCTCGGAAATGCGGGTAAAAGACGGACAGAGCAAGTCATTGGGTGGCTGGATCAGCTCGGCGTACGTTTTGAGGACGCCAAGGTACTGGACATCGGTTCCGGCCCGGGAGCTTTTGCCGTTCCCTTTGCCCTACGTTCCGCTCAGGTGACGGCTGTTGAACCTTCTTCGTCCATGATCGAACTGCTGCACCAACATGCTCACAGCCACGGCGTTGCCATCGAAGCAGTCGAGGCATTATGGGAAGACATCAATGTCGATCACGAAGGCTGGAACCAAGCCTTTGATCTTGTATTCGCCTCCATGATCCCAGCCATCAGCAGCTGGGAATATCTCGAAAAAGCGCTAAAGTGCGCCCGAAAGTATTGCTTTTTGAGTACATTTGCCGGCAAACGAGAGCACAACCTCATCCGCGAGTTGTGGCCGCTGCTGATGGGCGGGGAACAGCCTGCCATGCGTTTGGATATCGTCTACATGTTGAATCTGCTCTATGCCCGTCAATATCAATTCGACTTTCGCGTGTTCGAAGAAAAGCGGGAGGATACGATGGCGCCTGAGGAGGCGCTTGCATACATCATGCAATTGCTGCCCGGTTTCCGTATCCCCATTCATGCCGACACGAAACAAAAGGTACAAAGCTATATAGCCGAAACGTATCCGGATGCGGTGCCGATTCGGACGGCGACTCGCTTTGGCCATATTCTAGTGTCTTTATAGATTGGTGGGATTCAGATTGAAACCCGTTAAGATCATTCTTACTTCAACGAAATCAAAAAGGAGCCGCTTCAAAGCAGCTCCTCTAGATGTTTATTCGCCAAATTGCCTAATGAGTTTCATTTCATAACTTAGGAATAAAACGAACGATATATTTTCCAGTTGGGGATTTCATTCTACGGGATTGAAAAGTGGAACCTAAATATTCAAAAGAGACGTTCGAATAGTTTCCTTTGCGTTTAGCATCCTTGCAATAAACAATTTTAGTTTTTTCTGGGTGGGCGATAAGCTTATAATTCTTCAATCTTTGTTGGATCTGGGACAGGAATGCTTTTGCGGAGGATTCACTTTTAAAATGACAGATTATGTCGTCGGTATAACGTTCAAACGGAATTTTGGGATGATTCTTTTGCATCCACACGTCAAAAATATGGTGCAAATAAAAGTTGCCCAGTAAAAAGTTTAATTTATTGCCTTGTGCGAGTCCTTTCTTTTTTTCGATTAATTTCCCGGATCTCGTTTGTTCAGGTGCTTTCATCGTACGGTGTGTGTATAGCAATACCCATTCATTCCGAATGTGTTTTTTTAACATATTCATAAGTAACCGATGATCGATGTTATCACCAAATTTTTTAACATCTAGCACAAGTGCCCAGTCATAACGTAAACACCGCTTCTTAGCCATTCCTAAGGCTTCTTTACGTGCTTCCGGTTTTTGCTTATAGCCATAAGAATTCGGATGAAAAAGAACTTCCAATTTGGGAGACAATTCATTCTTCAGGATAGTCTGTACTATAAAATCTCTCACTGTTGGAATCCCTATTGCTCTTAATCGGCCTTTCTTCTTGCGGATGAAGACCCTGCGAACAGGAGATGGCCAATACTTGCCGGATGTCAATTGCTCCCGCTGTTCATTTAAAAGTTTCGTTCGATTCCGTTTAAAATCTTGGATTGTCTGACCATCTACTCCTACTACTTTGGTTTTCTTGGATTGCTTGAACGCCTCCAAAAATTTTTTGGGTGGTATTACAAATCGTCTAACTCTCTTCACACCAACACTCCTTTTAGTTCAATACGTTGTGTTAAGTGTTAACATCATATGTTTTAGTGTTTGTTTTGACTGTGTGGCAACCCACCTAATTGGGCTGCAATCTCAGCTATCGTGATAAGCAAAATTTCCTGGGAAAATAAAAAGCAGACATAAGCTATCTATCCCCAAGTTATGAATCTCACACCTTGTCGACGTTAAAGTAACGTGCTTCGGGATGCGCAAAGACAATGGCCGAGACCGCAGCCTCCGGCTCCATCATGAACGACTCCGTTAGTTCTACACCGATATCCGCCGGCTTCAGCAGAGCGAAGAGCGGCGCCTGATCTTCCAGGTTCGGACAAGCAGGATAACCGAAGGAGAAACGCTGACCGATATATTTCGCTCCAAAGCGCTCCTGCATCGTCATCTGAGGGCTATCTGCAATTCCCCACACATCACGCATGATATGATGAATTCGCTCTGCGAAGCCTTCTGCAACCTCAAGTGCAGTAGCCTGCAGCGCATGCGACTTGAGATAATCCCCTTTTTCGCGCCACGCCTTGGCAAGCTCGTTGATCCCATGTCCAGCAGTGACGAGCAGGAAGCCCATATAGTCCATTTGGCCGCTTTCCACCGATTTCAAGTAATCTGCCAAGCAATAGTAAGGCTCAGTCTCCTGCCTTGGAAAGGTAAATGTGTGTAGTGCTTTACTTAGATCATCCGGATCATAGACAATGACATCGTTGCCGTTAGATTGCGCTGGGAAAAAGCGATACATCCCGTGAGCTTGAATAATCCCTTTTTTCTGAGCATCATTCAGAATAGCATCCACGGTATCTTTCAGCTCTAAAGCTTTAGCATCCTTCTCTTCTAAGAGCCGATCTACTTTGCCTTTCAAGCCTAGATGATGGCCAAGCAGCATCTGCATGTTCACATAGGGCATAATATGGCCGATTGGATAATCTCGCATGATGTGCCTCTTTATATCTGGCGGCACTTGAACCGGAACGTCCTTCGAAATCGTAGAGGCATGAACCCGCGTCAACTTCGGCAGTAGATCTTCCTTTTTACCGGATTCCATGACATTCGATTCCTTGCTCTCCCTCAGCTCTTGAATGAGCCGCTTCTTCTGCTCAGGATCGCTTAACCGGTTAGCAATGTCCAGTCCGTCCATCGCATCCTTGGCATACAAAACCAACCCTTCATATTCCGGAGCAATGCGCGTCTTCGTGAATTTGCGGGTCAGCGCAGCGCCTCCGACCAGTATCGGCACCTTGATGCCTGCGTCCCGCAAATCCTGTGCGGTAATAACCATCTGCTGTGCCGATTTAACGAGCAGACCGGATAATCCGATGGCATCGGGCTGTTCTCTTCGAAAAGCTTCAATGATCTGCTCTGGCGGAACTTTGATGCCTAAGTTCACAATCTTGTATCCATTATTGGAGAGAATGATCTCTACGAGATTTTTACCGATATCGTGAACGTCACCTTTCACCGTTGCGAGAATGATTTTCCCCTTAAGCGCAGACTGATCCTTCTCCATAAAAGGCTCCAGATAGGATACGGACGCCTTCATGACTTCTGCACTTCGCAGAACCTCGGCTACAATTAGCTCGTTGTTATTAAACAATCGTCCAACTTCAGCCATTCCTTTCATCAACGGACCGTTGATGACTTCAAGCGGAGCCTGTATCTTCAGTGCTTCTTCCAGATCAGGAAAGAGTCCTTCCTTCGTCCCTTCGATGACATAGGAACCGAGGCGGTCTTCCAGTGAGAGGTTCGATATTTTTTCTTTCTTCTCTAGCTTTTTCACCCGAAAATGTGTGACAAACTCGGCCAACGTCTCGTCGTTCGTATGATAGATTAGATTCTCAGCAAGTCGGCGCTCTTCCTCCGGAATCGAAGCGTAGCGCTCCAGTTTCTCGGTGTTCACGATGGCGTAGTCGAGTCCAGCCTTGGTGCAATGGTACAAGTAAACGGAGTTCAGCACTTCCCGGCCTGCATCAGGGAGGCCAAAGGAAATATTGCTAAGACCGAGAATCGTCTTACATGCCGGATATTTGGCTTTAATAAGTTTAATTCCTTCGATCGTTTCCACAGCGGAACCGAGATACTGCGGATCGCCAGAACCGACGGGGAACATGTTCGGGTCAAAAATAATATCATGCGGTTCCAAACCATATTTATGAGTCAACAAGTCATAGGCCCGCTCCGCGACCTCGATCTTAGCTTGTCTGGATACGGCTTGACCTCGTTCATCGATGAGGATCATGACGACGGCTGCCCCGTATTTATGGATCAAAGGCACAATAGCAGCGAACTTGGCTTCGCTATCCTCCAGATTAATCGAGTTGATGATCGCTTTGCCTTGCGAATATTTCAAACCAAGCTCAATGATGTGATCATAGGTGGAGTCGATCATGAGCGGTGCTTTTACTTTCTTGACCACTTCCTGTAGAAAATGCTCCATCGCATAAGCCTCGTCAATATCGGTATCCTGTAAATTGATATCTATGACGTGCGCACCATTCTTCACTTGTGCTCTGGCGATTTCCGAGCCTTCCTCGAACTTTCCTTCTTTGATTAATCGTTTGAACTTTCTGGAACCGGAAATGTTCGTTCTCTCGCCGACCATGATCGGACGATTCTCATCTTCGATATAAACGGTCTCGATCCCCGACACCGCAGCGGGATGAATGCCATAGTTTTGACGAGGAGAATACTGACTCATTGTCTCTGCTAAGACGCGAATATGAGCAGGTGTCGTTCCGCAGCAGCCTCCGGCAATGTTAAGCCAGCCTTGCTCGGCAAAACCGGCCATCTTCTTAGCCAATGACTCCGGCGATTCATGGTAATGTCCGTTCTCATCGGGCAAACCGGCATTCGGGTAACAACTGATCGCCGAATCGGCTATTTGCGCTAACGTGCGAATATGATCACGCATAAACTCCGGGCCTGTCGCACAGTTCAGACCAATGGAGATCGGTTTTAAATGTTCCAGAGAAATGTAGAACGATTCGATATTTTGACCTGCCAGCGTTGTCCCCATGGGTTCGATCGTTCCTGATATCATAATGGGCAGCTGGGCACCGAGCTGTTCGAAGGCTCTTCGTATGCCGATACTGGCCGCTTTCACATTGAGCGTATCCTGTGAAGTCTCGATTAACAGCGCATCAACGCCGCATTCAATCAAGGCTGCCGCCTGATCGCAATAGCTTTCTTCCAACTGTTCGAAGGTCACGCCTCCTGTGACAGAGAGCGTCTTGGTCGTTGGCCCCAGAGCCCCTGCCACGTAACGAGGCCATTCCAATGTTGAATATTTCTCTGCCGCTTGAATGGCCAGTTTCGCAGCTGCGACATTAATTTCTCTCGATTTATGTTGGAGAGCATATTCTGCGAGTACGACTGTCGTCGCACCGAAGGTGTTCGTTTCTATCATGTCGGAACCCGCAGCCAAATAAGCTTCATGGATGTTCCGAATAATATCCGGACGCGTTAGGACGAGCACCTCATTACATCCATCCAGTTCTTCCCCGCCAAAATCATCGGCTGTTAGATTCGCCTGCTGAATCATTGTCCCCATGGCGCCATCCAGGATCAGAATCTTCTTTCGCATTTGTTCTTGAATCGATGGTTTTTGCATGGTTAATCTTCCCTTCACTTGATATATAAAGCACATCCCCGCTTTAATTTGCAAAAAAGATTAGCAAATTACAACGGGGACTCGATTTTCCAGGGATGAAATAGATATCAGTGTCGTTCATGGATGCTAGCCAGCACTCGGTTGTTATCTGTCTGGATTTTCCTCTTACCCCACTTTCGTAAATACTTGCTAGGGATGTGGAACATACTCTTCAGTCTTGCTGAGGTCAGATAGCGTGTTGGAAGCGAAATCTTCATACTTGAGAACGATATCGGTCTGGTTGCCGCTACGCAGAATCCCCAGTCCTCCCCATATCTCTTCATGACATCGAAATGATAGGGCACTACATAAAAACCGGATGCTTTGAGCGTTGCCATTATACTCCAGACGAATTCTGGCATCTCTGACATCAAGGAGCTCGCGATGGTAATGACTCCCCCTGGTGCCAAGCGCTTTTTCAGGAGACTGTAAAACTCTCTGCTGTAGAGACGGCCGAGCGCAAGAGATTTATAGCTAGGTTCTGGAACGTCGATGATGATGACATCCCACTTCTTCTGGCTCTTCACCACGAACGCCCTACCATCCTGAATGACCGTTCGCACCTTAGGATTTCTCAAAGACCCTCTATTGAACTTCACCAACGGCTTCAAATTCTTGCCTAACTGCATCATGACGGAGTCGATGTCAACGACGGTGATCGCCTTTACATCTCGATAACGGAGAACTTCACGCGTTGTAATTCCTCCGCCGCCACCGATCATCAGAATGTTCTGCTTTTTCTTGGCAAAGGCCATTGGTATATGGACCATCGATTCGGCCCACATGTTGTCATCCTCCGTCGTGCCGAACATCACATAGCCATCTCCATAGATCAGCACTTTGCCATTGGCTTGCTTGACCACCGCGATTCGCTGATAGCGCGTCTTAATTCGGCGCAAAATGCGATACTTCCCATCTGGCTCATCATCCTCTGATACATAATCCCGAAGTGACGCAACTCTTGCTTTTATAAGTGACATATTGATTTTATTATTCGATATAATCTGCGCTTTTTTATAAATCACGATTATCCTCCCCTTATGGTTGAAAAATTTTGTTCACTACAATCGTTTGATCACGGTCTGGTCCAACAGAAAAAATAGAAACTGGAATACCTGTTAAAAAACTGATTCTTTCAATGAATTGACGCGCATTTTCAGGGAGTTCCTCCAATGACTTGACTCTAGTAATATCCTCCGACCAGCCGGGGAGTTCCTCATAGATTGGCTCACACTTTGCTAAGATATTAAGACTAGCGGGGAAAGCTTCCATGACTTCGTCGTTATACTTGTATGCCATACAAATCTTTAAGCTATTAATTCCGGTCAAAACATCGATCGAATGCAGAGAAAGTCCTGTTACTCCACTCACTCGGCGAGCATGGCGAACCACAACACTGTCAAACCATCCTACACGTCTTGGACGACCTGTCGTTGTTCCATATTCATGACCAACTTCACGAATGTGCTCGCTAATTTCATTCCTTAATTCAGTTGGAAATGGACCATCACCTACTCTTGTTGTATATGCCTTGGCTACTCCTATCACTTGATGAATTTTAGTGGGTCCAACACCAGCACCGATACAGACCCCTCCTGCGATCGGATTGGAAGAGGTGACGAATGGATAGGTTCCATGATCGATGTCTAACATGACACCCTGGGCACCTTCAAACAAAACTCCTTTTCCTTCATCTATTGCATCATTAAGCAGAACAGACGTATCGCTCACATAGGGTCGGAGGATTTCTGCTACTGCCGAATATTCATCCAAAAGATCATCTATAGCAAAACCTTCTACCCCGTAGATTTTTTCAAACAAACGATTCTTTTCTTCCAGATTACGTCTTAATTTGCGTTCGAACTCCTCATGATCCTGAAGATCCGCTATACGAATGCCCATGCGAGCATATTTGTCCATGTACGCAGGTCCAATTCCTCTGCGCGTTGTACCAATCTTATTCGAACCTTTAGCATCTTCTTCTACTGCATCTAGCTTGATATGGTAAGGAAAAATGACGTGCGCCCGATTGCTGATCCGTAAGTTATCCGTACTCACTTGGTGACTATGAAGGTACTCGATCTCTTTAACAAGCGCCTTTGGATCAATCACCACTCCGTTTCCAATCACGCAAATTTTATCCTTATAAAAAATTCCGGAAGGAATCAAATGCAGTTTATATTTGTTTCCGGCAAACACGATGGTATGACCCGCATTATTGCCGCCTTGATAGCGGGCGACAACGTCCGCTTTTTCCGCTAAATAATCGGTAATCTTCCCTTTACCTTCATCCCCCCACTGCGTTCCTACAACAACGACGGTTGACACCCAGCAATCCCTCCTTCATGGCCCTTACTCTTCACATACCTCGTCAACTCTGCCGTCATTTCATACCGCATAAACGGAGTAATTAGATAAATGCCTTTAAAGTAATGGTGAACGGTATCCACGAGCTCCATCGCAATTTCCAATCCTTGTTTTCTTGCATCTTCGCCTTGATAGCGGGCCATCTTAGCAAGTACGTCATCTGAGAGCCGTATGCCCGGGACTTGATGATGAAGAAATTCAGCATTCCGATAGCTGGTTAATGGCATAATCCCAATAAAAATAGGAATAGATAACTCCTGAGTAGCTTGCGCGACCTGTTCGATTTGTTGATGACAGAAAAGAGGTTGACTCATGGCATAATCCGCACCTGCTGCGATCTTTTTCTCCAGTCTCTCAACAGCTTTGTTTAAATGCCGTGTATTGGGATTGAAAGCCGCCCCAACGGTAAATGCCGTACGTGTTTTAAGGGGATGACCTGAGAATGAGATGCCCTCGTTTAACTGTTTAATCCGGCGAATCATTTCAAATGAAGTCGTATCGTATACAGCAGCAGCATCCGGAAGATTGCCATAGCGCGGAGGGTCGCCCGTTACAGCGAGTACATGATCAATGCCCAAGACGTAGAGTCCCATCATATGAGACTGTTGAGCAATCAAATTCCTATCGCGGCAAGACACGTGTAGGAGTGGGCGAATCCCAACCTGCTCTTTCACGAGTGTCCCCATCGCCATATTACTGATACGGGTCATCGCGAGCGAGTTATCTGCCATAGTAACCGCATCAGCTCCAGCGTCTTTTAACGCTATTGCCCCCTCTAAAAAAAGAGAGTAATCCAGATCTCTTGGAGGATCTAATTCCACAATAATGGTCGTTTGTTCTTGAACCATCTCCGGTAATGTCCTTTGCCTAGGAGGATCTGAACCTTTCTTCATTCTCTCACCCCTATTCTATTAAAATTTACTATATTCTATGTGATAGAAACGAAATGGTTTGGATGAGTTGCTATAATCATGCCTAAATATAGCGTTTTGGTAGAATGCACATTACGTATTTAGTAGATTGCGAATATACATACAGTAGGAACACACACCATAATGGTATAAGGGGTTGAAAACATGAATCTGCCTCCTTCTGTTTTAGTCATAGGAACGATTTTCATAGATTGCAAAGGATTCGCCCAGCACAATTATCATCCAACTACTAGAAATCTCGGTAATATTCAGTTTGTCCACGGTGGTGTAGGAAGAAATGTGGCTGAAAATCTAGCAAACCTCCATGTAGCGACATGTTTTGCTTCCTCCGTGGATGCCTCTGCAATTGGGAAAGAAGTCATAGAAAGACTTCAAAAGTCAAAAATAAATACCAAATATCTTATCGAGACTGAACAACTGGGAATGGGCATGTGGCTGGCAATCTTGGATGAAAAAGGCGATCTAGCCGGTTCCATCTCCCAAATGCCGGATCTCACTCTCTTACAAGAATTGATTTCATGCAAAGGTAAAGAAATGATTGGGCAATCCACTCATATCACGCTTGAATTAGATCTTAATTTCCAAATTGCCGATAGCATCATCAAGCTAGCTGCAGAAGAAAAGAAACCGATCTACGGCGTTCCCGGCAACTTAGACGTGCTCTTACGTCATAGAGAGCTATTAGATCATTTAGATTGTTTTATATGTAACAATTTTGAAGCAGATCTATTTTTCGAGCTAGCTTTTACGAATTTAACTATCGCCCAAAAACTAGAGTCTCTTATTGAATTTGTTGATCGGACGGGAATGGGCTCTATGGTGGTTACATTAGGAGAAAAAGGGGCTGTCTACTACAATCCCCAAACCAAAGAAATTGGATATCAACCTGTCTTTCCCGTCAAACTTGTTGATTCGAGCGGAGCAGGAGATGCTTTCTTTTCGGGTACAGTCATGGGATTAGTAAAGGGGCTGTCTTTAAAAGAAGCAGTGATTTGTGGAACTAAGGTGGCAGGCTGGACCATTGAATCTACTGAAAACACATGCTTGGATCTGTCCATAAAAATAAAAGAGGATGAGTTCTTTATAATATGAAGTAAGAATGGGCAGGGCTCATTTTAGGTCATAATCATAGGCAAGTGACGAAGAACGTCCCGTTCCATTCCGATGAGTGGAAACGGGACGTTTTCTATTTTTTAGAGGGGGGTGAGGGAGTGTCTTTTGATGAAGAGCATACCGCATTTATCCGTCTTCCTCTTGAAAGTAGGACGGGGGAGCGTCGAGGACGGCTGGAGAGAGGCCATCGACACGGTGAACGGCTGTTTCTAAGCAATGTCTGGTGGCCGCTACGTGGAAGTTTGAAAGACCTTCATCCGGAATACGAAGTACTCGATTGGCGGGGCAGATCTTACTTTGCCGATTTTGCCTGGCTGCCGGGATGGGATTCCACGTCATTTCCTTCGCTTACGACGACGTCGAACAGCGTCCAGATCTGTGTATCACTTTGCTGCGCATGGTGCTGAGCAGGTATGTTCCCAGCCAGACACCAATCTCTTCCGCGCTATTTGCCGAGAAAGAAATTATCCGACTCGCGATCCAGCTGGCTCAGCCGCTCCGACCAAAGGATGTGGAGCTTCACTTCAAGATCGATCACAAAACTGCGGTTCTTATGTTGAAAAAGTTATGTACAAAAGGCCTGCTGCTTCCTTCTTTTCGCGGCAACGGAGAAAGGGTAGTTAGGTATGAATTGGCTCCTGGCGTGCTAGATTACTTTGATTAAAGGGAAAACATCCTGCTAATTGCTCCGTTTGATCGGTTTACAACCCCTATAGCTGGATAAGCTCCCGCTAATTCAATCGAATTCAGTCAATTTTTCAACCATTCGTCGATTTAGATGGAGGTTTTCCAGTTAGACGCATTTCGCTCTATGCAGGAGTCAAATTTGATGGAGGATCTCCCTCTATTTATGGCTGCGAGCGACGGGGGTGGCGTGGTTGGGGACTTGGGATCGGTTGAAGCTGGATCAACCCTGCTCCGTACGACTCGATTACCGTTGTATTAAACTGCTACCGTTAACGCAACAGGGCTGCCAACATCTCAGCGGTAGCCTAGTTGCCGTAAAGCATTCGAGCACGATCACAGTTTATGGGTTCATTTATAGGTGTCTCTAGGAAATAGTCCAACTGCCATTTCTGAGTTTTTTGAGCCTGGTGGCTTGTAGTCTTGTCCCAAGGTGGATAAACCCGTATTGCCCGTTTACCGCCTTCACCTTGATTCGATACTATATTTTGATTGAATAGAACCTGCTTTGGAAATACAAATTGGCCAAAGTTATTCCCATTGCGGGTACTAATTACGAAGAAATCGACTGGATCTGATATATCATATGGTTGGATCGATCCATTCCCAATCCTATGCCATAGTGTCACAAACTGCCCTACTTTAGTAGGAGTGATTTTAGCAACACGAAATCTAATGGAGAGAGAATTTAAATGAAATAAATAGGCCCCATATTCAGCATTTTGAGCTTCTTCAAGTGGTTGAGAGCAATCAAACCCGCACACGTTATAGACGAGATTCTTGGTAACAAGCAGATCACTATGAATGATGTATGAGGAAACCCAGGAGTCTTGATCATTAGGGCATGCTTCTGATAAATTATTATTTTTCTTATCCATCTATTCTAATCTCCTATGCCTATTATTAGGCTTATTTCATGATCCTTCAGCGTAAGCATACCCCTTTTAAATAAGCGGAAAAGCTCTCGATATTCATCCGGATATGCCGATTGTCACCTTCCAGCTTGCTCATCATAACTCCGCCTTCCATGACGGAAAGAGTGAAGGTAGCTAAAGCATCGATATCGAGGTCAGCTTTGAATTCACCGCTTTGAACACCTTGAGAAATAATCGCTTTCATGTTGTGCAGCGTACCCTCCAGTCCCAACTGGGCTTTTTCGCGTAAGATTGGATGACCATCGTCACTTTCGGTAGCTATGTTAAGGAGGGGGCATCCTCCGATAAAAGGCGGTGCTTCCACCACGTTTTCGTATACATGTAAATAGGCTAGCAGCTTGCCAAAAGCTGTTTCTTGCTGATTGACGGCATCTTTAATTTTCCCACCGACTACGCTGCCTGCATAGCTATAAGCTTCAAGGGCAATTTCGTCCTTACTGGCAAAATGGCGGTAGATGCCGCCTTTCTTAATGCCTGTTAGCTCAGTAATATCTGACATGGATGAACTTGAATACCCTTTCTGGTTAAAAAGCTCAGCTGCCTTAGCGATAATATGTTTGCGGGTGATTTCTCCTTTTTTCATGTTAGTTCCCCTTTACGCACGTGAAATAATAATTTCATTATACCAAATGACATTGATCTATTGAAAAGGAAAGCCTTTATGTTATACAATGATACCGTTCGGTATCTTTATTGAGTGGGGAGGAGCTTCCAATGGGTATGACATGGTTCAAGGAACCCAAGTATGCGTGGATCGGATTAGGCTCGCTTTGGATAATCGGATTTATTGGCGCACTGACGCGGTTCATCATGGCTTATTTTCAAGTTCAAATATCAGAAGATTTAGGGATCAGCCGTGGATTCATTTCTATGGCATGGTCAACGAACTTATTGATTGCAGCCTTATGCGCCCCCCTGGGAGGATGGCTTGTGGATCGATATGGCCCGAAGAAGGTTATGCTGGTCAGCGCAGTCATAGGTATTTTAGGAACTGGCACCGTTGTATTAGGACATCACTCCATCGTCTTCTTTATCGGTTACGGGGTTATCTCTGGCTTCGTCGGTATTGGAACGACCACAACCTATATGTTGGTGTTTGAATGGTTTAAGCATCATCGTGCCAAAGCTACAGCGCTGTTAGCGAGTGCTTCCTCTGTAGGGTTGGCGGTCAGTACGCCGATTTTCGTTTCATCAAGCTGGTTGACTTGGAAGGATGCCTTCCTAACTTCATTTATCCTAGGTATTATCGTGACCTTGCCAGTCATTTGGTTTGGTATTAAGGGGCCTGGGCCGAAGGGTAACAAAGCAAAGAAAGTCCAAGAGAATGAGCTCATTAAAGTGGAAGACCAAGAACGCCCGAAACTAGTCAGCAAAGGAATAGCCGCACATCTGCCTATCTTCATTGTGGTCGCCTTCGCATTGTTCACCTGCGGCTTCAATATGGGGACAGTGGAGATGAATTTGGTCGCCATCCACCAGTTGGCGAGTGTGTCGCCTAGCATGATCGCATTATCCATGAGTGTACTTGGCGTTATGGAAATTACGGGGTCACTCATTTTTGGCTATTTTTTGGACCGAGTCAATAAGTTGGTTATGATGATCATTTTGTATGCCATACGCATTATGGGGTTTGCTTTCCTCTTTATGCATGTGGGATGGTCGCCTGTCCTTTTTGCCATGGCCTTTGGTATTACATATTTGAGCGCGATTCCTGGGGGATTGCTGATCGTCAATGAATTCGCAAAAGGAAAAGGCAAACAAACTGGCTTCCTACTTCTTTTTCATCAAGGGGGAGGCATTCTCGGTGCATTGATCGGGGGAGTTTCCTTCGATTACTTTAACAATTATCAAGTACTCATCGGTGTTGATGTCTTCATCTGCCTGCTCGTGACACTCGCTTATTTCTTCCTATTTACAACTCGGAAGCGAAGCTTTCGACTTCAACATATAAAAGCCTCTGCCTAAGTAAAAGGGTGGAGGCTCATGCCTTGAATAGGGAAAGGACTAGTTATTTTTCAATTAAGTTACTAACGACATATCGGGCATCGTCCCCAACTCCACGTAATGTTGCTGACGCAAATGATCTTTGCCCAGAAAGCCCAACAAAGTATAGCCCATCCGTAACATTACTTACTCCAACCTTATGTCTTGGAAATCCACGATCATCTAAAGCATTCAATTCCGATAAGAAAGATAAATTAGGCCGAAACCCAGTAGCAAAAATGATTGCATCAACGTTCTCTTTTTCCCCATCCCCCAAACAACACCCTCCTCGTACAACGATGTAAACATTGGTCTTTGATTCGGTTTTCCACTCTCTAATAGTTGTTTAAACCCTGCCGAATCAATGACAGTTGTTGGCTCAGGCACAGGACGGCCAAACAAAGGAAAAGGGAATTTATCTAATCCTGTAGCAATTAACCAAAAGTGCAGATCGCGCCCAAGCTTGACCTGAGGTAGGAGTTTAACCTGTGTTCGAACCGCTAGTGTCGTAGTGGATACCTCCGAGAGCTCAACACCTATTTGAACCGCTGAGTTCCCACTCCCGACAACAATTACGCGTTGGCCTTGATAGGGCATGGTATTCCGATACACAGAAGAATGAATAACTTCACCTCGAAACTCTGCTAATCCAGGAATATCAGGTAAATAGGGTCTGTGAAATGAGCCTGTTGCACTTATGACAGATTCAGCTTCAAGAATCTCCCCACTTGTTGTTGTAACTTGAAACCTCCCATTAAATTTCTCTACTTTTTCAACACGAGTGTTTGTCTTCACCGGCATATTATACTTAGAGGCATATTCTCGAAGGTATGAAATCACTTCATCCCGCGAGGGATAGCGATTGCTCCCACCTGGGAATGGGAAACCTGGCAAAGAAGAATACTTAGCGGACGAGAACAACTTTAGGCTATCATAATAATGAAGCCATGATCCAACTGGTTCAGGACCGACTTCTAGAATGAGAAATGACAGACCATATTTTTTAAGGTAATATCCCGCAGCAAGTCCAGCTTGCCCTCCACCGATTACAATGGTTTTATACATAATTCTCTCACAACCTTACTCTTCATTTATTGATACATAGCACCTATAGAACCTATAGTAACTTTTCCATTAATGTCGCTTATTTTTGCATTTCGAATGATCTTACCAACACCTCATTAAATGAATTTTAAAATAGTTGATAATTGCAACTATTGATTTACGCTGCTATTCCTCCTCATTCCTACATTACCTTTCATAAACCAAATGATACTTAGCAGCAATAGAAGCGTTGCAGAAAGCCAATAAGTCATGGTTAAACCAATGAAATGCTCAGAAAAATAACCAAACAACGGTCCCATGGACGCCCCCACATCGGATACGACTACATACATGGTCATTATAAATGTTCGAGAAGACCCGAATGCGATATCCGAAACCATTGCATCCATAATTGTAGATAACAAAGTTGTAATAATGAGAAGTGCAAGTAGATCCAGTAACCAAAAGGCAAAAGGTACCTCAAAATTTGTCGCAGCCATAAATATCGAAGCCAAAGCAAGTGAACCGATAAATAACGGTCTGCGTCCCCACTTCTGGTCAGATAGTCGACCAAACCAAGGAGACATAAATAAGCCTAATCCCCATCGTACGGCCTGAAGAGTACCAGCTAGGGTGGCGGCTCCTATAACTATTTCATAGAACATAAACGACTTCTTGTGGTGAACATCAATCAGATGACTCAACGTTGCAGTGAGCATGCCGTCAAGACACATACCAACTAGAAACACAGAAATTAAAGTCTCTTGCAATGCTGGAAGTTTTATAAGCATCCTCTTTTGGAGTGGTACACCCTCAGATTTAATTTGTTTTTTTGCCCTGGGAACAAACTTGTAAACAGCAGGAAGTACAAGGAATGCCAGAACACCAAAAGTTGTAGCAACAGCCCGTAATCCAAACAGCTCTACACAAATACTACCAGCAAGCATGCCCACTAAACTGCCAATTCGATAAAGTCCGTTGTAAGTCCCCATGAAGTAACCTCTGTTTTGGTCATCAGATAATTCGAGGATCATGAAGTAAGAGCCCAAACGTAATAAGGACCAAGCCACACCCCAAGTACACCGCAGAACAAGCCAACTATAAAGACCATCTACCCATCCGTAAAGTAATGTAGTCATTCCTGCTATGAATACGGCCAAAAACACACCATTTCTGATACTGATTTTGTTGTACAACCATCCAATCAATGGGCCGAGCGGTAATCTCACAAAGCGGTTTGCCGAGAGCAAAATTCCAACTTCTATGAGGGATGTAAGTCCCACATCGTTCCAATGAATCGGCAATACAACGTAGAGCATCGAATCACCGAATAGTGAGACCGCTGTGATGAGTGCCAAGATAATAATAGGTTTGAGATGTGCATTTTCTTTAGTTTGCTCTCTGATCAACGAACTTCTCCTTTCAAAATAAAAAGCGGCATTGCCCTAAAGACAACGCCGATGTAATCTAGCTGCAGCATGAAGATTTCGATGCCACCGGTTTGGTAATTGGTGCACAACAAGAACTTACTTCATCAGATTTTGCTACTACTCGTTCACTTTTTTCAGGTTCACAGCTTGAGCTACTTTTGATACTACATACCCCCGTTTCAGGCAGTTCAAGTTCAACCCTCTCAGCTGCTTCACGATCGCCAACTAAAGCTGCAACAATAGATCTCACTTGTTCATACCCTGTCGCCATCAAGAAGGTCGGTGCTCTACCGTAGCTCTTCGATCCAACAATATATAAATCCTTCTCTGGTTGTCTTAGCTCATTCTCCCCATGTGGTCTAACCGTACCGCAGCTATGAACATTCGGATCTATTAGAGGCGCTAAGTCAAACACGCTTTCCAAGCCTGGATCTGCAATCACCCTAACTTCTCTTAAGAAGGAAAAATCAGGACGGGAACCTGTATTCGAAACGATCTCATCAATCGCATCAATTTGGGCCAACTCGCTGTTTAAAGAACCAATAACCTGAATTTTCTCCCCATCCTTTTTTAACTTTTGAATATGAAATGGCGTCATCACTTTAACCTTACCTGATTCAACTAGCTTCTGAATACGCGTTCCGAGTTCTCCTCTCGCAGCCAGCTGGTCTTGATCCCGCCCCCCGTAAACATCCTCTAGTCTAGATTTTCTTAGTACCCAGACAATTTCAGTCTCCTGTACCTGCCCCTTAAGCTCCCTAAGTTCCAAAAGTGTATTGATCGCGGAATGACCACTGCCAACAACAAGAACTTTCTTTCCACTATAGCGATTTTTATGCTTACCAAGAACATCGGGGATACCGTAAAATACTTGTTTACTTAAATTTTGTTCCTCCGTTGTCCATACACCTTCAGAAATGACTGGATTCGGACTGGTCCAGGTACCCGAAGCATCGATAACAGCTTTGGCCTCAACTAAGAAGCGCTCACCATTTTTCTCAACATGCAAGACAAACGGAAGATCGTCGCGTCCATGTGTTTTCACCTTATTTAGGCCTTTTCGGCTCACCGCGGTCACTTTAGCATTCAAATTTATGAAAGGTTTGATTTCAGGTAACTCGGCGAAAGGCTTAAAATAGTTCTCAACCATCTCTAATCCAGTAGGGATTTCCGAATGATCCGGAGCTATCCAACCATGTGAAGTCAGTAGCTGCCGTGCTGCTTTATCAATATTGTATTCCCATTGAGAAAAGAGACGTACATGAGCCCAGTTAAGGACACTGGCCCCCACCGCATTACCTGCATCAAACATTACAAAGGATTCTCCCCTTGTAACTAAATGTGCCGCTGCAGCAAGGCCAACAGGCCCAGCACCTATAATTGCTACAGGCAATTTTGCTTTCGATAGAACTGTATTTTTACTCATTGAAGATACCTCCATATAATAATTTCTTTGTCATCCATTTAAGACGTTTGCTATTTTCGAAAGACGCAAACTTACTCACTCTTAAGAGCAAGCACATGCACAGCAAGCACTTTGATTTTGGTTAATCCGGAAAAACCTTACTAACTTTTTGAGAATAAAGCTAAATTGTTTTTGCCCCTGACTTTGGGCCTCTTTTGCTATGATTACTTGTTTGCCATGCTGTTCTACATACATCAGTTTTGGATTGATATCGTGAAATAACATTTAAAACCACTCCTTCATCAAATTATATTGATATATAAATCAAAAAAAATTGATTTATATTATAAAAAAATTTATGATCGACTCGGTCTAAAAATGCAGCACAGCTCTTCTGAAAGCAATCCGTTCACTGCAGAATTATTGATCTCGTAATAACTCCAGGTGCCAATGATTTCTTTCGTAATTAGATTGGCGTCTAAAAGGATCTTCAAGTGATACGATAACTTGGATTGAGCCATTTCCACGATATCGCATAGGTCGCAAACGCACGTTTTTCCCCGCTGTGTTAACTCATTCATGATTTGCAGTCTCTTGCGATCCGCCAAGGCTTTAAACTTTGCCTCATACGTTTCAAAAAATGAGTCGTTCGGTGCAGTATTTATCTTTACTTCATGTATTGGGATTATTGTTTTCATTATTTTCACCCGATTCATTAATCAATTTTTTTTGATTTAATAACAATATATACCAATGTAAATCAGATTGCAATAGTTTAATCAATTTTTTTTGATTAACAAATATTCATTAAAACCTTCTCGTAACGCCTGGATCACTTGTGCCAAGTAAACCGTATTCTACAGTACGATGGCTGCTACCACCAGATTAAGAGTGGAAGCACTTTAGGGGTTCGTAAAATAGTTTAAGACTGACCCCAATAAAAGAAAAAGCGGCATGGCTAGGATGCTAATATAAAGTCTGATATGCCGCTGTACCTAGCTTTGTCTTACGAATTGTAAGACAAGCTGTACTCAACTATAGTTTCTCCGTTAGCTCAATACCGTGTCACACAA
>NZ_WHOC01000194.1:0-10679 GCF_013141785.1 Paenibacillus germinis | reverse complement strand
GTCAGCTTCTACTCGGTTGATCAAGCAGGGAACACAGAGAAGGTACAGACCGTAGAAGTGAAGATCGACCGCACGGCGCCAGAAATCACAATGAATTTGAGTGGCGAGTTCAAGCTCAACACGATGTTAACATTAAGTTATTCTACGCGAGATATTTTGTCGGGCATTGTTTCCGATAATATGACGATTACGGCACCAGGCGAATCTATAGGCAAACCAATTGCTAATGAAAGTACAATTAAATTGGATAAACCTGGGAGATATATAATCACAGTAAATGCAAGCAATGCTGCAGGCTTAAGTACTACGATTCAAAAACAGTTTGTTGTTTACATTGCGAGTTCCATTGAAGTAACACCAACAGTAATCAAAGGCAATAATGGTGTGTTTACCGTTCGTGTGAATTTACTTGAAGGGTTCAAAAGCGAAGGATTTGACCTTAATACGGTTACACTTAATGGTGTTAAAGCATTAACAAGCAACAATGGTTACTATAACCAAGCAAAGAACGGACAATTCAAATTCGAACGCTCCGATTTTACTTGGACAGGACCAAATGAAAACCTAGAATTTCGAGGCTATGTAAATGGATTTTTGGTAATCGGTCAGACCATCGTGAAAGTACAAAAGTAATGTGTAAAGAGGGCTGGCAGGTAAAAAGTTACCTGAATAAGCACTAAAAAGCAGATAAGAAAACGAAATAACTGCTGTAGCAGCGTGGATATTATAAGAAGAAATAACCAAGCGGCGAAAAATAAGTGCAAAAACCCCAAGTTCACTCTAATGTGAGCTTGGGGTTTTTTGCGTTTAAACTCCAACTACAGTAACGCCCTAAGCTCACGCTGATACTTGTTCAAATGGGCGGCTGTCGGAATAATCTCTTTGGCCAAACGAATACCGCCAATCCTAATGTTCCGGACCACATGATAAGGTGCAGATAAAAGGGCATGAAGAAGGCAGAGATCAGAAGAGCTCAAGGGACGATATCTCTGATAATAATCGATCCAACGAAGCATCTCCGAACCGTCCCAGAGGGCGTTTCGATGAAGAATATGGGACAAATCCTTCATTCTGGCGTGGAGCGAAGTGTTGTCAAAATCGATCAGATGCAGCTTCCGCCGTTTGTCTTTCATGAGATTGGGATAATTATAATCGCCATGAACAAATGAGGAAGCTTTTTGTTCCGTATCGATAGCCTCTATCACTTTGGGCTGATGTAAATGGTCTAGTACGTCCTCACTAAGTGCTGCTAAATGTGAGGTAATTTTGTATGAACTGAGCAGGGTTTTATATTCGGTAATTTCGTGATCCAGCCCCATATATCGAATTCTTGCTTCCGGAGCTTCGGCTGTAGGAAATCCTTCCGCTATGGAATGGAACCTAGCTAAAGTTCGAATGCCTTTCTTTAAGTCTCTCCTCCTCGTAAAGTCCGGCCTCTGGCCGTCAACCCAATTCGTTAATGTGTAGAAAAGGCCATTATGAGTCATGTATGGCGATTGCTCCACCGTAGGAGAAACCTTTTGACTGCGAGTAAAACCACGCTCATCCATATAGGATAGAATCCGGGTAATAAACCGGACCTCCTCTTCCGGGAAAGCGTAACTTTTTAAACAATAAGTCTCGTTCGTGGTCCGAATCTTATAAATATCTTTTATTTGAAGAGTTTCTTTAATTTTAATGCCATATATTTGTTCAACCTGTGACTTCATTGACGACTTCATGGACATCTTCATGCTCATTCTCCTTAGGGATTGATTTTGTCCATGTATCTAATAAATCCATTGCTTTTAATCGGGGATGCCAAGTTTTTTCCAAAATATTAAGCATTTCACGGCTTCTTGATTGATGAGGGTACCGAGTAGCGTGCCAAGCTTCCCTAGGTAATCCATATAAGGATGAAATTAATTTGCGTTCGGTCTCGTTTAAAGGACGGCGTTCTTCGTACCCCTTTAACAACGCTAATATGAAACCGGGATTGAATTGTGTGGTGTTCATGAGCGCTTTCGCAAGATCCACATAGATGGAACCAACTTTAACACGGTCCCAATCGATAATGAAGAGCTGGCCACTCTCAGAAATGATGACATTAGGGGAAGTAATATCGTTGTGTATCAATGCGGGACGGTGCTCTTCCTTCTTCAAAAGATCTTTAATCTCGGGGCTGCTTAAGTAAGCCCATGCCCGACTGGTAAGGCGCTTACAGTATTTTCCGTATGTTTTGTACCATTTGCGGTTCCGTTCATGCGTTTGGATAGCTGTTGCCATTCGTTTACGAAAGAGGCGATCTTGGATTTTCCATAATTCGATTTGTTGATTCGTGAAGGGCCCTTTAGTGACACGGAGACCACTAGATGTAGTATGTAGCATGGCAAGGGCCCGGCCAAGCTCTTCAAAATCTTCGTTCGTTTCCAAATTCCTTCCATTTATCCATTCGGTCATATAGAAGGGGCGTCCGTGATGCAAAGTCCATAACTTCCCAGAATGGGTAGTGAGCCATTTGGGCATGTAACTGAATCCGCTATTCATCATGAGTTCTATATACGCTGCCGTTTTTTTCATTTGATGAACGGTACTCGTGCGGAGGAGTGTATTTCGAAAAAAGGGTTTCATGGCATAGATGCCCATTTCCGTTTGTACTTGAATAATAGCGTTTTCTCGGTAAAAGGAAGCAACCGTGTCTGATCTCAACGGATGCAGGCCGAAGCGGCGGGTGATTTTGCGAATTCGGTGTTTCGTATAGGGATTTGCCATATGGCAACCTCGCTTTATTTAAGATGGGGGAATGGAGTAGATATTAGCTAGACTATTCATCTAGGGGTACGGCTGTATGGTCTAATACCATGAGTGCAGCAAAAACTTTCGGTTCAAACAGCGAGGGAAACGAAAAAAAGACCGGAAGGCTGTGAGCCTTACTCGGTCATTTCCTGAATCAAGTGTTTCGTCTTTAATCTTTAATATCCATCTGTTCGCTTTCCTGAGTTCTCGGCAATTTCAGCGCCATCTCTTTCAGATGCGGAACCGAGGTGTGCCGAATCGACGTTAGCTTGAGCAAGACCTTCAGAAACACGTCGTCCGTAATCCGAATCAGCCTTTGTGAAATGTTCGATCATTTTACTCTGGATAATTGGTTTGCATATCTTCAGAGCATCTACCAAATTCGCAATCAATTCATCGCGTTCCCAATCTTCAAATTTGCGGTAAGTATCTCCGGCTTGTTTGAAATCATTGGTTCGGCTAATTTTTTCACGGACTAATTTGTCATTATACATAGGTTGATGTTCTTTTCCAGAAGGAACGGCTTCTTTTAACCCGCCAAGCGAGGAGGGCTCGTAATTCACATGCGGATTCTGTCCGGGAGCTCGATCAACCATGATAGCCATTTGCCCATCTCGTTGGTTCGTGGCTACACGTGTTTTGGGGGCATTAATCGGCAGCTGAAGGTAGTTCGTTCCCACGCGATATCGCTGGGTATCGGAATAGGAGAATGTTCGGCCCTGCAGCAGCTTGTCATCGGAAAAATCAAGACCATCTACCAGAACCCCAGTACCGAAAGCTGCCTGCTCGACTTCGGCAAAGTAATTTTCGGGGTTTTTATTCAGCACCATTTTGCCTACAGGTAAAAAAGGAAATTGTTCATGATCCCAAAGCTTAGTCGGATCAAGCGGGTCGAAGTCGAGCTCAGGATGCTCGTCATCACTCAAGATTTGAACGCAGAGCTCCCACTCCGGATACTCGCCTCGCTCAATAGCTTCATACAAATCCTGCGTGGCATGACTTACGTTTTTACCCTGTATGCCTTCTGCTTCCTTTTGAGTCAGGTTCTTCATTCCTTGCTTCAGCGGTTCCCAGTGATACTTGACTAATACAGCTTGTCCGTCTTGGTTGACCCACTTGTAGGTATTCACACCGGACCCTTGCATTTGTCTATAATTGGCTGGAATCCCCCACGGAGAGAACAGGAATGTGATCATGTGAGTGGCCTCAGGAGAGTTTGATACAAAATCGAACATTTTTTCTGGGTTTTGCAGGTTAGTAACGGGGTCTGGTTTGAAGGCGTGAACCATGTCCGGGAACTTCAACGGATCGCGAATAAAAAATATCTTCAAGTTGTTCCCGACTAAGTCCCAATTACCATCCTCGGTATAAAACTTTGTGGCGAACCCACGGGGATCACGAAATGTTTCTGGAGAGTAATTGCCGTGAACGACAGTAGAAAATCGGACAAATACAGGAGTCTGTTTACCAGCCTCTTGAAAAAGCTTGGCACGTGTATAGGTAGATATAGGATCATTACCTACTTTACCATAGGCCTCAAAATATCCATGGGCACCGGCACCACGTGCATGTACAACACGTTCTGGAATGCGCTCCCGATCAAAATGGGATATTTTCTCGATGTAGTGGTAGTTTTCGAGCGTTGACGGTCCTCGATTTCCAATTGTTCGTATGTTTTGATTATCTGAAATCGGATGACCTTGTCGATTCGTTAAAGTCATCTCTTGATTTTCTTTGTCCATTGTCTCCAGTTCATCCTTCCTTAAATTGTCAGTAGTACCTTTTGCCATGTATAGGAAAATTATTCATCATCGAATACTATACGTGATTTCCGTTTTATCTGCAGGCTCTGTATAATAAATCTATATTTTTTACTAAACCTCGGGGGTGCTCCATGTCAAAGAAAAAGTGGACGGTGGGGCTGATAGGCATATTTCTTGTTTTCTGTTATTTTTTATTCCAGTTTTTATCTTCCACGCTTAAGATTGATCACCTGGTCGGGCAAATGGAACAGAGCAAAGTAGAGGATAAACGTATCAAGCACGTTGTGCTTATAGCTCAAGAGATCGACAATCCATTCTGGAGAACGGTGGAGCTGGGAGCGAAAGAAGCCGCGGCGCAGCTGAGTATGAAGATTGATTACATGGGGCCGATTCGCATAAATCCTGCTGAACAAATGAATCTTCTAGAGAAATCGATTGCTGCCAAGCCGGATGCCATTATCGTGCAAGGGATAAAGGAGCAGCACTATGATCTTCTGATTAGCAAGGCAATAGATCAAGGTATACCCGTGATCACAGTAGATGCGGATGAGCCGGAGAGCCGAAGACTCGCCTACGTCGGAACAGATAATTGGGAAGCAGGCAAACGCATGGGAGAGCTTGTGGTGAAAGATGCTGGCGGGAAAGGCCGTATCGGTGTCATGATCGGAAGCGAACTGGCGGATAATCAACAGCTGCGTCTAGAGGGTTTCCGTTCCATTATTCGAAATACGCCAGGTTTTGAAATCGTAGCCGTCCGCTCATCGAATATTTCGCGGATTCAAGCCGCTAAGCAGACAGAAGCTATGTTAAACCAATATGCAAGTATTCAGACGATGGTGGGATTTAGCTCCTTAGATGCGGTTGGCATTGTAGAAGGACTGAAGGTAACGAATCGAGCAGATGTAAGCGTGTACGGATTTGATGACTTGGAGGAAACCAAGATGGGCATCGCCCAAGGAGCAATCCAAGCTTCCATCGTTCAGCAGCCCAAAGAGATTGGATTCAAATCCGTTTATTTGCTAGCAGATATTTTCAAAGGGGGCTCTATTCCGGTCCAGCACTACACCGCTACAGACATTATGGATAGTAACCATTTGAAGGCAAGTGTGAGCAGCCCATGAATATACGTAGAATGCTATTTATTGTCATTCCTATGCTTTTTATTTTGAATAACGCAGTCGCTTATTTCATCTTTGAAAGCGGAAGAACGGTGCAGCAAAGCTATAATATGATGCTGGATCGGGTATTATTGTACAAGCAAATTGCCGGGCAAACGCAAGGAAATCTTCGTGCTCTGAATGTTTACTTAATGGATCGAACGGAGAACAGCCGCAAAGCATATATAAGTCAGAGGGATGAGCTCAATCATCTGCGGGGAAGCTTGTCTGCACAAGGGACGACTATTCCAACTACGGATCTTGCAGTCCGCAGCTATCGCAACATGATCGATACGTTTATAGGGCAAGAAGCGGGTGTCATAGAAGCTTTAAATAGCCAAGGTTCTTTGGCTTATGCGGCTTTCTATGAAGAGGCTGAGCAGACAGCAGCGTTTATCCAAACAGAAGGACATCATCTGATTGATTTGGAACTGAGTTATTATCAACCCTTTTACAGACAAATTCTTATCCAAACAGAAGTTATGAATCACTGGGGAGTTGCTATCTTTATTTTGAATACGCTGATAAGCATCTTGTTTGCTTATTGGATTTCTCTAGGTATTACCCGACCGATCAAGCAGTTGGCCTTAACGGCTCAACAAATTTCAGACGGGAATTTGCAAGCTCCACCTCCGCAGATTAGTGAGCATAATGAGTTTGGTATGTTATCTAAAGCTTTTGGGCGCATGCAAGACAATTTGAAAGAACTGATTATGAAAGAGAAAGAAAGCTTGGAAAAGGACAAGCTGGTCAAAGAATTGGAGCTGGAAGTTTTGCAAAATCAGATAAACCCACACTTTCTCTTTAATTCCTTGAATGTCATATCCAAGCTTGCTCTGCTCGAGGGTGCTGAGAAAACAAGCGATCTCATGGTGTCCATGTCGAATCTTCTTCGGTATAATCTTCGGAAATTGGATCGCCCGGTGACGCTCAGGGATGAGGTCGAGCATGCCAAAGAGTACTTTACCATCCAACAAGCCCGTTTTCGCGACCGGATTCATTTCGTAACGGATATTGACGAGAGCGGACTGGACGTGTATGTGCCCATGCTAACCCTTCAACCGATACTAGAGAACGTCTTCGTCCACGGTATTGAGGGAATGGAAGAAGGGGCTGAGATTAAGCTAGGCATTGCGTGCGGGCCTGGTGAGGTAAGGGTTGCCATATCGGATAATGGGATCGGAATGAGCGAGGAGGTCCGTGAGTCTCTGCTTCACTTCGAATCCGAACCGCTGCTTGGTCAAGAAAAGGGACAATCCACTGGTTTAGGGACGCGCAATGTGTTTAGACGTCTTGAATTATTTTATGAAAAAAAGAATCTTGTAGATATTCACAGTGAGCCGGGCCGAGGGACGACTGTCCTCATCCGGATTCCTGCTGCAGGAAAGGAGGATGGAGATGTATCGCCTACTGATCGCAGATGATGAAGCCTTAGAGAGAGAAGGCATTGAATGGATTGTGACTCGAATGATGCCGAATACGTTTGAAATTATTCATGCAGAGAATGGTCGCGTGGCTATTCAAAAGGCAGATGAATTTCGGCCGCATATTGTGCTGATGGATATTCGAATGCCGGGCATTCAAGGTCTTGAGGCTTTAAAGGAAATCAAAGCTCATAGTCCGCAGATCAAGATGGTACTGGTTACAGCCTATGAACAATTTGAATATGCCAAAGAAGCCCTTTCCTTGGGAGTAAAAGAGTACCTGATCAAACCGGCTAAACGCGATCAAATCGTCTCACTCCTCCAGCAGCTGGTAGCTGAAATTGACCAGGACCAAAGAAAGCGCGACGAGGAGTTCGCAATGCGCGATAAGTACTTCCATCTGCTCCCGCTAGCGGAAACGGAAATGGCTCTGGTCTTTATGTCAGACCAAGTGAATGAAACCGAGGTGGGGTATCTGGCTGATACCCTCGAGCTCTCCATAGATAAAGGATGTGCTCTTGTGCTCGCCTTGCCGGAATTCGGGCATATCTCCGAGCAGGAATTGAGCTTTGAAAAGAAAAAGGTTTACGAAACGGTAAAAAACTTCGCCAAAGGATTTATCAAGAATAGGGTCGGTTGCGTGGTCAGTTCCATGGTCCATTGGCATATGGTCATCTTTCTTCTCGAGAAGGCAGACATCAAGGATGAGGTATTGCGGGAAGAGGCTCATTTCCTAGGCAATAAGCTGGTCGAGACACTCCACCAACAGCGTAGTATAGACGCTAATGTAGGCATCGGGACCGTCCAAATGGATATCGAGGGAATAAGGAGATCGTATTTTGAAGCCGTCTTCGCATCTACGTATCCTAAAAAGTGGGGTAACCTTTGCTCATTTGAGGATCTGAAAATGCTCTCCCTGGAAGGAGAGCGGGAAACGGCCGATAAGTTTATGGCAGACAATACTTCTGAACGTACTTACGTAGAATTGGCCATCAAACGAATCCGTGAGGAACGTGAGCAGCGAACATGGAGTGTCCTAGACAACGCCATCACGTTCATTCAAGATAAATTCCGCGAGGAGCTTTCCCTCGAAGATGTTGCGGAGCATGTCCATTTGAACCCGTATTATTTCAGTAAAGTATTCAAGCAGCAAACGGGAGAAACCTTCATTGATTATGTGACAAGGCTGCGGATCGAAAGGGCCAAGGAGTTCATAAAGGACGGGCAATTCAGCTTAAAGGAAGTCTGCTATATGGTGGGTTATAAAGACCCTAATTACTTCAGCCGAGTATTTAAAAAGGTAACAGGAGTAGCGCCTACTGAATACCGCAACCAACTTTAATAAAAACTAAGGTTCATGCAGAGATGCATGGACTTTTTTGTTATTCCTGAACAAAAATGTGCTAGTCTGCCGCCCTATATCCGACGGATAATTGCAGGCATCAATATTATGCTTGTAAACAACAAATAAGTGAAGGGAATTGGCTCCTAGCTTGAACAAAACGCATGGTATAATGAGTCTCGCATTAGACGGATTTACGATTTATTCATGATAAAAGACCCGCATGAAGGTGCGGATAAGTCAGAAGGGATAATCGCTTATGAGCTCACATATAAACAATCAAAACCAACAAGTAAGCATGAAGTTTGTAACGCTAGTTTCGATGGTAGCCGCTTTGGGCGGTTTATTATTTGGATTTGATACAGCTGTGGTGTCGGGTGCAATCGGTTTTATGAAAGAACGTTTCGACCTAAGCCAGGTGGAAGTGGGTTGGGCGGTCTCCAGCTTAATCATCGGATGTATCGTTGGAGCAGCAGGATCCGGTATGCTGGGGGACAAGTTCGGTCGGAAAAAAGTGCTGATTATAGCTGCGATTCTATTCATTATCGGGTCCATCGGATCCGCCATTCCAAATACGTTCACCGCTTATATTATTGCCCGGATTATTGGCGGACTTGGGATTGGTATTACCTCTACGCTATGTCCTCTTTATAATGCGGAAATAGCGCCTGCCAAGTATCGCGGCCGTCTTGTGGCTCTGAATCAGTTTGCGACGGTGACCGGTATCTTCCTCGTGTATTTCATTAATATGGGCATTGCGGGTTATGGCGACGACGCGTGGGATATTTCAACAGCTTGGCGATGGATGTTTGGTTTCGGGGTTCTTCCGGGCTTGCTGTTCTTAGTTCTGCTTTTCTTTGTACCTGAAAGTCCGAGATGGTTGATCAAGCAGGGGAGAGCAGTAGAATCTCTTCCAATTTTACTTAAGATTCACGGCGACGAACTGGCCAGACAGGAAGTACTGGATATCAAGGAATCGTTCCAACAGGAAAGCGGATCGATCCGCCAATTGTTCAGCCCAGCTTTACGGCTTGCTTTAATCGTAGGTGTGGGGCTGGCCGTTCTCCAGCAGGTTACGGGTATTAACGCGATTATGTACTATGCTCCGGAAATTTTTAAGGAAACGGGTGCTGGCACGAATGCTTCGCTGATTCAGACCATTTTGGTCGGTTTGATTAATTTCCTCTTCACTATTCTTGCAATATGGCTCATCGATAAGGTGGGACGTAAAGCCCTTTTACTAGTAGGATCTGCCTCGATGACAGTCTGCCTAGTCGTTATAGGCGCCGCCTTTCAATCGGGACAACCTTCAGGGCCTTTGGTGCTAATCTTTATTTTACTGTATGTGGCATCCTTTGCTATATCGCTTGGGCCTGTCGTGTGGGTGATTATGTCCGAAATTTTCCCGAATCGTATTCGTGGAAAAGCTACGGCGATAGCTTCTATGGCACTTTGGACAGCGGATTATATCGTATCGCAGACCTTTCCTCCGATGCTTGGCTCTGCAGGACCAGCGGTGACATTCTGGATATTCGGTTTCATGGCCTTGCTTACATTCTTTTTCACATGGCGTCTTGTGCCAGAGACAAAGGGAAAATCGCTGGAGGAAATCGAAGCCTTGTGGTCTTCGAGAAAAGCTTCTAATTCGAATAAATCCAAAGAAGATGAGGTTGTCCCATATAGAACTTTGCCC
Organism: Paenibacillus germinis; assembly: GCF_013141785.1. Lineage (NCBI taxonomy): Bacteria > Bacillati > Bacillota > Bacilli > Caryophanales > Paenibacillaceae > Paenibacillus > Paenibacillus germinis. Next base: position 525 of record NZ_WHOC01000194.1, on the reverse strand, counting down.
AACACACCCAAATCCTGAGTGCTCGTTGTGGCACGAAATGGCGGTTGTCGAACCCATTTACCATGAAAAGGAACGACGATTCGTTATTTTGAGCAAATGAGTGCTAAACGGGCATGTCACAGAACGAGGATACCTGATTTGTTTAAAAAACACGTTTCAGACGCAAAAATGGCCAAATAACGAATCATAATACTTTAAAGCTTTCTTCCCGAATATAAGAGAGCAATTCCTGTGTCATATCAAAAATTCTTTGGTATGTTTGATCTCATAATTGCGGGGCCGATCAAAGGGCACATGTACGGTTTGCTTAATTTTACCCGGTCTAGCTGTCATGACATGCACAATATCTCCAAGAAAAATCGCCTCGTCGACGCATTCTTACGGATCGTGCATTAATAGCACTACATGAACAGAGTGACTAAAGCCCCATTAGCTTGTATTCAAGCTGATTGGGGCTTTATGTTTTCCTAGCGATTTGTTTACTGGTTTTTGAAGAAATGGAGAAATAGGGGGCAAGTTGTACAA
>NZ_WHOC01000193.1:0-885 GCF_013141785.1 Paenibacillus germinis | reverse complement strand
TAGTGGTGACCTTCGATGCTATTCCTTGACCAGGGTATGACAAAGCTATGGCACCTTCAAACCATACATTAACGTATTGTCCAACCTCTACATCTTGGGTCATTTTTGAAACCCATATTGCATCGTAGAACTCTTTTCTCGTTTGATTGATTTCTCTACTTATCGGACTAACCACTAAAGCTCTTTGATTTTCAAGCTTGGTAATATAACCCACAAGACTGGGTGCAGGGGTGAGCTTAAAAGTGGTTTTTATTGTGTTTATGTGGTCGTACATTGATAAGAATTCTGCTTTTAACATCTCATCGTGAGGATTGTATTCAACATCTCCTGGAGGAGCTAATGTGAACACTTTATCCCCATCTTCACCTATTTTATATATTTGACCAACCCCGATTAGTGATGGACCGTTTTTAAGCCAATCCTCTTTTGTCCATATTGTGATCGTGAAAATAACTCCCCCATACCCTTTATTTGCTTTATCAATAAAATTATAATTATCAGCACGTAAACCTTCACTTTCGATTACCTTTTCTTCAACTTCATATTTTCCCTCCCAAGTTTTGGGTAATTTAAGAGTGAAATTAAATTTTGTGTTTTCATAAAGAATGCTTGGTAATTCACTAATAATATGATCATTTACAGCACCTATACGAAGATTAACCGCTGAATAGGCTCTGAAGTCACCTGCACCCTCAGATACGAACGTTTGAGATTCTCCCCCAAAGTCATTTCCACTTACTGCAACATCGCCAATTTTCTCATTTTTATCAGTATAAAAGGTTAATTTAGCTTCTATTTTATTTTTTGAGCTTCCAACACCTGCCATGCTTAATTGCCCCGTAACTTTTGTGTTACTACCATCTTTAGTTAATATTAAATTACCAA
>NZ_WHOC01000192.1:0-718 GCF_013141785.1 Paenibacillus germinis | reverse complement strand
AACTATAGTTTTCAATACTCTTTCGACCGTACCTTTCAATGAATTGATCTTTTATGCTAGGCGAAATCAACGCCTTAATAGCGACTAGTTGCGGTTGATAACTTGCTTCATGTTCTTGTTCCACTAAATAATCTCTAGGGTTAAATGTGTTTTCATCCATAATAAGATGATCGATCCTGAATAATTTAAATGTTCTATATCTCTGACGATGTAAACAGAATCCCTTCAAATACCAACTCGATTCACTAAAATGAAGCTGATATGGCTCGACAATTCTATTCGTAGCGGATCCATTTTTATCCATATAGTTAAATGAAACTAACCTTCTCTTTAATATCGATTCTTGGCATATCTTCAAGGTTTGAAGAATATCAGACCGTCCCTCCCAATCATAAAATGACAGTCGGATTGAACCTTTCGGAGATAATGGGCTAACCATGGCTTCTATTTTTTTTATGGTCACTTCAACTTCTTCGCTAATTAGAATTTGTCCCAATCCGCCGAGTGCAGTTAATATATTCTCCAAGTCGGAGCTGCTTAAAAGACGTTTATCAACCTTGTATTCATCCATAATGCCGTAGCCGCCATTAATTCCGTGGATAGAATAGATCGGTATGTTTGATAAACTCAGTGTTTCCATATCACGAAGAATCGTTCTTTTGGAAACGTTAAATAATTGTGCAAATTTTTTTGTTGAAACGATATCTTTTTTGAGCAA
>NZ_WHOC01000191.1:0-66842 GCF_013141785.1 Paenibacillus germinis | reverse complement strand
CTTCGCCAGCACACAACTAGCGAGGACTCATCCTTTTATTTGAAACGATTCATTGAAAATAACGAAATGTCATGCTCACTTCTGCCTCTCGTAATAAGCTGGCATAAGATTTCCCCGACTACGCTGCTGAACTTAAACCCGTGTCCGGAAAATCCAGCGGCAAAGGCGATATGCGGATACTCTGGATGCGTATCTATAATGAAATTTTCATCGGGAGTGAGGGTGTACGTACAGGTTTTACCCATGCGCAGTTCCGTATTGGCAAGAGGCATAAACCGGCTTAAAAACATTCGTAAGTCTTCTTCATCCTCCTGCAGTGCCCCAAACTCGGGAATGGCTTCATCCGGATTGATTCGAAGTCCCCCATCATGACGTCCTACCTTAAGACCAGCTCCCCCCATACTGGGAAAACCGTAATAATGTCCCAAGGAGGTTTCAAACGTAAACGCCGGAAAGCGTTCCTCACCGAATAAAAAGTCATCCACTTCAAACCAGGCAAACGTCTTTCTTTTGGTAACAAGCGGTGGATGGATATTCATAAGAGGAAGCAGCTTTGAAGACCAAGCCCCCGCTGTAACGATTAGAGCACGTCCCTTATAACTTTCATCGGCTGTTTGGACCGTCACCCCGGCTGAATCGATAGACAACTCTTGAACGGACGTATTCGTTACAATGGTAACTTGATGATGTTCCAACAGTTCCCGATAAGCACGGATACATTCCTCGCTTTTAAGCACACCTGAATCCGATTCGAAGCAGCCCAAGTAGCCCTCTGGAAGCGAAATCCCAGGCCATACGGTATGCATTTTACTGGAATCCAATGTTTGTAGCGGGAGTGAATAGGCTTCGGAGCTAGAAACAACTTGTTTTATAAAGGTTGAATCACGAGTGCCTACATTCAGCACCCCGGTTTGGTAGAACAGTTTTCTTCCCGACTCTCGCTCCAGATCGTACCAAAGCTTTTGTGCTCTCAGGGCTAACGGGACATAGCTTGTCCCTTCTCCATAGGCATGCCGGATGATACGGGTATCACCATGATGTGCCCCGCGATCGTGCGGAGGGTTAAATGAATCCAGCAGCAAAACACTTTTCCCTTCAAGGGCCAAGTAATAGCCTGCAGCCATCCCCATCGAACCGGCACCAACAATAATTACGTCATAGTTCATCATTCCATCACTTCCTCCGAAAAATGGTTCAACTCACAATGCTTGCTCGAATGACATATGCTGCAGATTCATTGCCAGAATGGCTTATTCTTATATTCACTTTATCCAATGAAGCTCTCAATGATAATACGCAGAAGTCGCCTTTTTCTAACCAGAGAGACTGATCTTCATTTATTTTAAAACTTATTCGGCCCTCGGTACAATAAAAAGCTTCTGTCACTAATGAAAGTTCCACATCTTCCGTGTGACAATCGATCTCATGCGAAGTTCCTTCTTTGATAAATAAAGCTTCTAATTCTCCCCGGCATCCAGCCGCTGTGATGAGATTGAAGTCTGTTACCTTCCCCATACTCCGGGTGACCCAACTTCCGCTGAAGCTCTCCTGCTCGTAGGGCTTTAATCCCACTTTACGTGATCCTTCATATTCTAGAATCACTTCCCCTTCTATAACCATAAGCTTTCTCCAAAAGTCAGGAAGGCTGGTGAACAAAGACTGCTCATCTTGAATGCTGGCCGTGCTGATTCTCCATAAAAAATTTCGTTTATTATACTCCGCATGTTCAGGATATATGGCAAGCTGCGTTGTTGTTCCGCCTGTCCAAGCTGCCGTTATTTGCTCATGTTTTTTGATGACTTTGATCGAATAAGACATGTAAGTATCTCCTTGAATTTATTCTCTGACTAATGAAAAAAAGGACCTGGAAATACCAAGTCCCACGAAGTAGTCTGAACAACGCCTATACTTTCTCAGTCATATCAGCGTACCAAGAAAAATATGAACCTACCGCATCGTTTTTGCGGATTAATTTCTTCGCTCTATCCTTAATCTCATCCACATTGACGTTTAAGCGTGCGCACCCTGTATCCATGGCTGCCTGAGCAACGGCGGCAGCCACATTGGCAGCAATCATCGGTTCAAATGGATGCGGAATCACATGGTCCCGGTTCAACTTATCTGCTGGAACCAAACCGGCAATGGCGTACACAGCGGCTAGTTTCATTGGCTCATTAATCTCTCTAGCACGTACATCTAGTACGCCCCGAAAAATGCCCGGAAACGCTAATACATTGTTGATTTGGTTGGGAAAATCGGAGCGTCCTGTGCCAACGATCGCAGCTCCGGCAGCTTTCGCTTCCTCCGGCATAATCTCCGGCACCGGATTCGCCAATGCAAATATGATAGAATCACGATTCATGGAGCTGACCATTTCTTTCGTAAGTGCGCCAGCCGCAGAAACGCCAATGAAAACATCGGCTCCTCTCACTGCATCGGCGAGCTTTCCTGTTAGATTGCCTTTATTCGTCATCCGTGCGATTTCCAGCTTGAATGGATTCATGCCTTCTTGTCTTTCTTCATGGATAATACCCTTCGTATCGCATACGATGATATCCTTAGCACCCATATGGCCCAGAAGCTTCATGGCCGCTATGCCTGCTGCGCCTGCCCCATTAATAACCACACGAATTTGGTCCATCGTTTTGTCGACTAGTTGGAGAGCGTTGATTAATCCGGCCGCAATGACAATAGCCGTACCATGCTGATCATCATGGAAAACAGGAATAGCGCATTCCTTTTTCAACCTCTCTTCAATTTCAAAACAATCTGGGGCTGCAATGTCTTCCAAATTAATTCCGCCGAACGAAGGTGAAAGCTGCTTGACCGTCTCAATCACTTTCTCTTTATCCAACGCATCTAAACAGATCGGAATCGCATCTACACCGGCAAATACTTTGAAAAGCAAGGCCTTTCCCTCCATCACCGGCATGGCCGCATGCGGACCGATATTCCCCAAACCGAGCACAGCCGTTCCATTCGTAACGACAGCAACCAGGTTACCTTTCATCGTATAATCATATACTTTATCTTCTTCAATATAAATTTCTTTACAAGGCTCTGCAACTCCTGGAGAGTAGGCAAGGCTCAAATCACGGACAGTGCCTACCGGAACCTTGGCAATAACCTCAAGCTTTCCGGCATACTTTTTATGCATGTGAAGAGCATCTTCACGTAAATTGTTCATGATTCATCACCTTCCAAGGAATTTTGATCAGAGCATAGATTAAATCCAGCCGCGCCATTTTATCGCTTCGACCATTCGCTTTAAACCAACGATATAGGCCGCTAATCTCATGTCTACTTGCTTTTGCAAGGATAACTGATAGACGTTATGAAACGATTTTTTCAATATTTGTTGGAGCTTTTCATTCACTTCTTCTTCATTCCAATAATACCCTTGATTGTTTTGGACCCATTCAAAGTAAGATACAATTACCCCGCCCGAGCTGGCAAGCACGTCTGGAACGATCAAAACGCCTTTATTGGTCAAAATTTCTGTAGCCTTCAAAGTCGTCGGTCCGTTGGCCGCTTCCACCAAAATCTTCGCCTTAATATCGGGCGCATTGTCTTCTGTAATCTGGTTTTCAATCGCAGCCGGCACTAAGATATCACAATCTTGGATTAACAGCTCTTGGTTCGAGATTGCATTCGGGAACAAATTCGTCACCGTTCCGAAAGAATCCCGTCGATCTAATAAATACTGCACGTCCAAGCCTTCAGGATCGTAGAGAGCCCCTTGAGCATCCGAAATGCCTACCACTTTGGCTCCAGCCTCGTGAAGGAATTGAGCAAGAAAGCTGCCTGCATTGCCAAAGCCTTGGATAATTACTCGCGCGCCCTCAATCGGAATCCCTGCGACATGAGCCGCTTCTCTTAGCAGCAGCACCACGCCCATGGCGGTAGACGATTCTCTTCCAATCGAACCGCCTAATACGAGCGGCTTGCCGGTAATAAAACCTGGCGAATCGAATTCCCGAATCCGGCTGTATTCATCCATCATCCACGCCATGATTTGTGAATTCGTGAACACGTCCGGCGCCGGAATATCCTTGGTCGGCCCGACCAGTTGGCTGATTGCCCTTACGTAACCACGGCTTAATCGTTCCAGCTCGCCGAAGGATAGCGTGCGCGGATCGCACTGGATCCCGCCTTTGCCTCCGCCATAAGGTAGATCCGCAATACCGCATTTAATGGTCATCCACATGGAAAGAGCCTTCACTTCGTCTTCGGTGACCCCGGGATGGAAGCGAATCCCGCCTTTGGTCGGACCTACCGCATCATTATGCTGTGCACGGTACCCTGTGAACACTTTCACCGAACCGTCATCCATTTTCACAGGAATGCGTACGGTTAACAACCGAAGCGGTTCCTTTAGCAATTCGTATAAGGATTCCGCGCATCCCATTTTATCCAGAGCAGCTTGGATGACAAGCTGCGTTCTACTCAAAACATTCAAGCTTTCCGCCTGCATAGGCTTCTCTTTTACTTCCGTCGGAGCTTCCATGATGATCCCCCTCAAGTCTTCGTACAGAATGTAACTATTTAATGAATCCGTTTGCCGTCCGAGACCACCATTTTTCCTTGCTTGAATACGGAATGAACATGGTTGATCCCGAAGTGATAAGGCAGATAAGCCAAGTTGTCCGCATTGAAAATAACCAAATCGGCCTGTTTGCCCGCTTCCAAACTGCCTATGGTATCCGCTTTTCCGATCGCGTGAGCCGCATTAATGGTCACGGCCGTCAGAACTTCCTCTGGCGACATCCCTAAATTCAAACAGCCCAGCGTCATGACGAGCTGTATAGATTCCGTTGGCGAACTTCCGGGATTATAATCCGTAGATAAAGCAACGGAGAGTCCCATTTCAATCATCCTACGCGCACGGGCGTGATGCTTCAGCCTTAAATTAAAAGAAGTGGCCGGCAAACAGACGGCAATGACGCCAGCCCGCTGCATCGCTTCCAATCCTTCATCTGATGCGGCAAGCAAATGCTCAGCAGAGATACAGCCGAGTTTACCGGCAAGCTGCGCGCCGCCCATCGGCTCAATTTCGTCCGCATGGATTTTCAGACCGAAGCCCATCGCTTTTGCAGCCAACAGGATTTGCTCCGATTCTTCCACGGAAAATACGCCGTGCTCACAAAACACATCGCAAAATTCAGCAAGTCCCTGACGTTTCACTTCGGGGAGCATTTCTTCAATGATAAGCTGAACGAATTCTTGAGACCTACCCTTATATTCTTCTGGCACCATATGAGCACCCATGAACGTAGATACCAAATCAACCGGATGTTCCTGATTGAGTTTGCGAGTGACCCGGAGCTGCTTAAGCTCATCCTCCAGAGTTAGACCATATCCGCTCTTGGCTTCTGCTGTGGTAACCCCATAAGAAAGCATCGTATCCAAGCTTTTTTTAGCCTTTACGTAAAGCTCTTCTTCCGAAGCCTGACGGGTTGAACGAACTGTGCTGAGAATTCCGCCGCCTTGAGCTAAAATTTCTAAATAAGAAGCGCCTTTCAGCTTCAAGGCTAGTTCATTCTCGCGAGAGCCTCCGTGAACCAAATGGGTATGAGGATCAATAAGTCCAGGGGTGACAAGCTTACCCTCCGCATCATGCTTATGAGTTACCGGCCGTTCACCGATTTGAGCTAAAACTTCTTCTTCCGATCCCGCTGCAACAATGATCCCGTCTCTGACTGCAACAGCTCCTCTTCGAACTGCCGCAACCTCAGACATTTCTCCGCCTCGGCGCGGTTCCTGAGTTCCTTGCATCGTGATTAGCGTACCAATGTTATGGATCAGCAGGTCAATCCGATTGTTCTCCATCGTTTCTCCCCCTCGAAATACAGCAAGCCCGATCGGGCTTGCTGCGAGTTATCATCATTCATTTTATATGTTCAGAAAAGATTAGATGCCCATCATCGGTACGCGAACGCCGCGTTCCTTCGCCGTTTCAATGGCAATGTCATAACCGGCATCAGCGTGACGGATGACGCCCATTCCAGGGTCCGTGTTCAAGACGCGGGCTAATCTTTCGTCTGCTTCTTTGGAACCATCCGCAACTACAACCATACCTGCATGTAGGGAGTAGCCCATGCCTACGCCGCCGCCATGATGGACGGAAACCCAGCTCGCACCGGATGCTGTATTCACAAGTGCGTTCAATATAGCCCAGTCGCCCACAACATCGCTGCCGTCTTTCATGGACTCGGTCTCACGGTTTGGAGAAGCCACGGAACCGCAATCCAGATGATCACGTCCAATAACGATCGGCGCGGATAATTCTCCATTGCGCACCATTTCGTTAATAGCTAGACCCATCTTGGCCCGTTCCCCGTACCCCAACCAGCAAATGCGAGCTGGCAAACCTTGGAACGCGACTTTTTCTCTTGCCAATTCGATCCATTTACGCAGATGCGCATTTTCTGGGAACAGCTTCAACGCAAGTTCGTCAGTTTTGTAGATATCTTCCGGATTACCAGACAATGCCGCCCAACGGAACGGTCCTTTTCCTTCGCAGAAGAGCGGACGAATGTAAGCCGGAACAAATCCAGGGAAGTTAAAGGCATCCTTAACGCCTTCATCAAGAGCCACTTGGCGGATATTGTTGCCGTAATCAAATACGGTTGATCCAAGTTTTTGAAGATCAAGCATCGCCTGAACATGAGCAGCCATCGACTTTTTGGACAGCTTCACATACTGCTTCGGATCGTTTTTACGCAGGTCAGCCGCAGCTTCCAATGAATAACCGACCGGCACATAGCCGTTAAGCGGATCGTGGGCCGAAGTTTGATCGGTAACGAAATCAGGCACAATTCCCCGTTTCACAAATTCTGCGAAAACCTCTGCAGCGTTTCCTACTAACCCAATAGCGAGCGCTTTACCCTCAGCTTTCGCTTCGTTCGCTAGCTTCAACGCTTCATCTAGATCGTAAACCATGACGTCACAATAACGAGTGTCGATTCTGCGTTGAATACGGGTCGGATCCACGTCTACACCGATGACCACGCCATCGTTCATCGTTACAGCGAGCGGTTGAGCGCCACCCATACCGCCAAGTCCGGCCGTTAATGTCAGGGTACCTCTTAATGTGCCTCCCGAATGCTGCCTAGCTGCCTCAGCGAAAGTCTCATAGGTTCCTTGCAAAATGCCTTGCGTACCGATATAAATCCAGCTGCCAGCCGTCATTTGGCCGTACATCATAAGACCCTGTTTATCGAGTTCATGGAACGTCTCCCAGTTGGCATATGCCGGAACAATAACCGAGTTGGAGATGAGAACCCGCGGCGCATGCGAATGCGTTCTGAATACGCCAACCGGTTTCCCGGATTGTACAAGAAGCGTTTCATCCGCTTCCAGGTTCGTTAAACATTCTACGATCTTGTCATAAGACTCCCAATTCCGTGCAGCCTTGCCGATTCCTCCGTAGACGACAAGATCTTCCGGACGTTCGGCTACGTCAGGGTCCAGATTGTTCATCAACATACGCAGGACAGCTTCCTGCTGCCACCCTTTTGCTGTTAGCTTCGTTCCGTGTGCTGCTCGGATCGTACGTTTGACTGTTTGTTCCATGAATAGTCACTCCTCTATGTTGTGTTCGAATTAGTTTCTTTTCATATATCCCGTCAAGAAAGTCAAGATGACATGCAAGGCGGTCCTGACCGTCGCTCTGCGGGGATCTTGCATTGGATCTACACAAACAATATCAATGCCTCGTACCTTAGGATTCTGTCCTAATAGGAATACGGCTTCCAACAGCTGCCATGAGGTCATTCCGGCTGGAACGAGCGCTGGCACACCTGGTGCATAAGCTTGATCCAGTACATCCATGTCAACGGTTACATAAATGGCATCTGTCCCGTCACCGGCAACCTCTAGCGCCTTTTCCACCAAAGCATCGATTCCTTCTTTGGCTACCTGACGTGCCGTATATTGGGTAATTCCTTGCGCCATGGCGTATTCATGATACGCTCTTGAATTGGCGAAGCTGTGAAGACCGATTTGCGCAATATGGCGACCTTCAACCGTGCCCGATTCGATCAACCCGCGGATTGGCGTTCCGTTGGAAGGACCTCCGTCCTCCAGATTCCGGACATCCATGTGGGAGTCAAGCTGAACGATACCCACCTTACCACCGACATGGTGTTTAAACGCTTTCACAGAGGGGCACGTAATGGAATGATCGCCGCCAGCAATAATCGGGAACAAATGAGGCATTGCTGCATAAACGTTCTTCAGCCCTTGTTCGATATTGGCATGACAGCGCAGCAGATCCGTCACATGCATTTGAATATCACCTAGATCACGCGCCTGCAATTCCTGCAAATCGACACCGTGGTCGATACTGTACGTCGTAACATTTGCAAATAATTCCCGTAAGGCATTCGGTGTCATCGAAGCGCCTGAAATACTGATTGACGTCTTAGAAAGCGGTACACCGATGAAACCGACTTGGACTTCTTCCTCGCCTTCCCAAGGGGTCAACCACTGGGATACCTTGGTCTCGAATCGATCCCGCCAATTAGAGTTTCGTACGAATTCTGGCGGATTCAGCAGTTCAATTTGTCTCAAAGCTGCTTCCCTCCTGTAAGTTGATAAAACAATGTTTGTTTGTTTCTATGAATACATCATACTTAAAAAAGAGGCATCTGAATCTAGCCGAATTTGCTGAAAGGTAGCACAATATTACGATTTATCCTTGTAGGAATCATTTCTATGAAAACGCTTAAAAGCCAACCCCTGAGCGGATTGGCTAAAAGTGATTTTATCTATAACACTAGCACTGGGCAGATGACCGATAGTCCGTCGGGCTGCACCCCATAATCATTTTAAATTTCCTTGCAAAATAGTTCGCATCCTGAAAACCGACTCGTGCAGCAATTTCTTGCATGGTCAATTCCGTTTTCTCTAACAAATAAACCGCCTTCTCAATTCGAACTTTATTTAGAAAGTCAACAAAGCTTACACCCGCTTCTTTTTTGAATACATGGGCAAAATAGTGGGTGCTCAAGTAACAATGCTGGGCAATTTCTTTTAATAACATTTTGTCTTGATGATGCTCTCTTATATATACAATGGCGGATCGCACAATGGGGGACACCTCTAAGGCATGTTCGTCCGATACTTGCTTGGCTAGCTTCCTCCAGTATGCGCACAGCTTTTTAACAAATTTGTCATATCGAATGGTACTGTACAAGTCTTGAAGCATTCTCGCATTTTCAGATAAAATTTCAGAAGCGTTACCGCCCAAATCGACAACCATTCTTGACAAAGAAAGTACTAGATCATAGGCTTCCGACTTGAATAGATCAATATTATGCTTATACGATTGGGAAAGACTTTCTAATAACTCGACCAAATAAGCGATTGACCCTTCTTCATCGCCGATCCTCACACGTGATAGCAATTCTATCTTCTCTTCGTGTGTCACGGGCTTTGCACTTTCTTCTTGAATGTTTCTTTGTCCTTCATATTGAAAAATCATCCGGTTTCCTTGAAAGAAACGGTTGATTAATGATTCTTTGGCTTCGCTGTAGGAAAGATGAAGCTTGTAAGGATCTTCATAATAGGTGCCAATCCCAGCTGAAACGGAAAAGCCCTTCGTATCTACGAAGTTTTGAATTTTCCGGACCATGCCATACGTCACTTGCTTATAAGACGGTTCTACGGGTTGAACCTTTTGGAGTTCCAATAATACGGCTAGTACGCCTTCCCCTACCCAGACCCACAAGAATGGCAAGGTGATACTCTCAAAAATGGCTTCCACCAACACCTGCCCGATCTCAATACTCCATTGTAATGATTTATCCAAAGCCAAATCGGTATAACGGTCGATGGACAAAACGATAACGACTTGGGGCCGCGGTTCGATGCCAAGCCGCTCCCGCATTTCATCAAAATCCGCTTCATGGATTAACGTCCCGGAAATGAGAAGTTGCGAAAAGGAGGCTTGAGCCGTATCCAATTTCATTGTGTAATCACCTCCCCTATCTTAAAAAAGGAAGCCGTTTTGCTCTAAACTTCAGAGAAAACTGCTTCCATGTTATTTTATTCTATTTCACCTATCATGTCTTCAACAACCTTTACGATGTCGCCTTCATGAATTTGTTGATAGATCGTTACGATGTCTGGATAGAAAAAGCGGTCTTCCTCCACCGTTGGCACTTGCGTTCGTATCAGGTTATAGACCCCCTCAATAACCGGAGAAGATTTCATCGGCCGATGAAAATCGAGAGCTTGTACAGCCGTCATTAATTCAATCGCCAAAATATACGACAGCTTCTTCGAAATCTGGTACGCTTTCTTCGAGGCCGCATACGCGAAACTGACAACATCTTCTTGATTGGCGCTAGTGGGAACACTATCTACGGAAGCTGGATGAGAAAGAATCCTGATTTCCCCCAACAGCCCAACAGCTGTATATTGTGGGATCATATATCCATTGTTTAATCCCGGATTTCTCACTAGATAACTAGGCATCTCACTCAGGTGAAAATTTACTAATCGATCGATTCGTCTCTCAGCTATTTTCCCCAAATTGCCCATGGCTATACACATGATATCTGCCTGGATACCGACATAAGTGCCGTCAAAATTGCCCCCCATTAAGGCAATCCCGTCGTCTTCCTCGGGAACAATAACAGGATTATCACTTACAGAGTTAAGCTCATTATTAATGGTATAGGCGGCATCCTTTAAATTTCTTTTAGAAGCTCCATGAACCTGAGGGATACATCTTAAACTTAAAGCATCCTGCACGCGATAGTTTTTATATGTTTCGGCAATTTCACTGTCTTTAAGGATTCGCAATAAATTTTGTGCTGTCTTAGCCTGCTCCTCATGTTGTTTTAAAGCATGGAGCCTTGGATCGAAGGCATGAATCGTACCTTTTAAAGCTTCAAATGACATTGCGCCCGCAATATCCGCTGTTTTCACCGCTTGAATAGCATTAAATAGGGTTAATATGGCCATAGCTGTGACGGATGACGATCCGTTGGTCAGTGCCAGCCCTTCTTTACAACTTAATGTCGTAGGGATTAACCTTGCTCTTTCAAGCGCCTCTCTGCCTGGAAGGAGTTCTTCCTTGTGCCAAGCTTTGCCCTCCCCAATTAGTACTAACGCCATATGTGCTTCCGGGGCAAGATAACCGACGGATCCATCGCCTGGAGCAAACGGCGTGACTCCTTGATTTAAGAGCGATGCTATGAGCTCTAGCAGTTCCAATCGGACGCCGGAATAGCCATGACCCAAATGAATGAGCATCATCAGTTGAATCGCTCTGACAACTTCTTTCTCCAGTGGATCGCCTACGGAAACCGCATGAGATCTAACGATATTGCGCTGCAGGGCTTCGGCATCTTCGGTTGAGATGATTTCAGTCACATTGCTCCCGAAGCCGGTCGTTACGCCATAAATGATGCGGTTTTCGTTTAAAAATTTCTCGATAAGACTTCTGGAATGATTAACGCGATCGCAATAACTCGGCGAAAATGATACCTTTGCCCCGTAACGGGCTACGGCGACAAATTCAGCAATAGAGACCTGATGATCGCCAAGAATTACTTGATTTATGTTTTTAGGATGAGTGGGAGCAGAAGCAATTTTCATGAGAACATCTCCTTTTAAAACCAATACATACTATGCAATAGTTGTCGGTTAAATATTCATACAAGAGATGCCTTCCGACATCTCTTGTAAAAGTTTTTAATGATAATGAATGTCATCATCCAGGGCAAGCGATTTCGTCTCCGGCGCCCAGGCAATGGAAACAATGGTCCCGATCAGCAGAACTATTGTCATACCAATCATAGAAGGGGTTAGTCCCATGGAATTAATTGTTACCGGCAACAGAAATGTTCCTACCGCCGAACCGATGCGGCTTATTGCAGTCACGACACCGACACCAGATCCCCGGATTTCGGTCGGAAAGAGCTCGGCTGGATATACTAAGGTAAGATTTGAAGCGGCTGACATGACGAAGGTAAATAAACAAAAGATCGTAATAGCCACGAGGTGTGAACCAGCAGGTAAAAGAGTAAGCGCAAGCAAAGAGATTGTAAGGATAATAAACGTGTTAATCGTAAAGCTTCTGCGCGAATATTTCTCGGTAAACCACAGACCGGCAATCGAACCGACAAGCAGGAATAAATTTAAAATCGTGTCCATAAGGAACGTCTCTTCAAATCCCATTTTAGCTAAAATATCCGGTAGGAACGTATAAATTGCGAAATAGGGAAGGACTTGACAGACATAGAAGAGACCGCCAAAAGCTGTACGCTTCCAAAGCTGTTTTCCGAAAAGGTCTTGAAAACGGTACGTTTTGGAGGTATGCTCCAAACGCGTTTCATCAAGCTCTGCAAGTGGACCGATATGCTTCTTCACGATTTCCCTTGCTTCCTCCACACGCCCCATGCTAATGAGCCATCTCGGGGATTCAGGTGTTCCGATCCGCATTAGAAGAACGATAACTGCTGGGATAGCCGCACTGGCTAACATCCACCGCCAGGAATCCGGGCCGGTCTTTAGCAGATAATAACCGACAATGTTGGAGACTACATATCCGACAGTCCACATGACATTCAAGAAAGAAAGTAGAAAACCTCGATGTTTTCTAGGCGCGAACTCAGCTAGCAGCGTCGACCCAATCGCGTAATCGCCACCCAAAGCAAAACCAATCAATATACGCAGGATGAACAGAATCGTAGGATCTTGTACAAAAAATTGTAAGAAAGACGCTAAAGCAATAACTACGAAGTTACCAAGGAAGATTTTCTGTCTGCCTATACGGTCGGATAATCCTCCGAGAAGCAGACTGCCGAAAAAGAGTCCGATCAACGCTGAACTTCCTATTAATCCGCTCCAAATCGGGCTAAGGTTCATTTGAGGTCCAATCAAAGTCAGTGCCATTCCTATAATACCAAGAGCATATCCATCGGAAAAATTAGACCCAAAAGTAAGCGCTGTAATTTTAAGATGAAATTTATTGAGTGGAGCGTCATCAATCTTGTAAGGTTTCATGGATGTTTGTACGGACATTGAAGTAACCCCCCGTTTATGAAAATCGTTTTTATAAATGTCTTGACTAAGCCCTCCGGAGGCAAGTAACCAACTTTTAAACATGAATAAATGGTACATCTTTTCCTGCAATTTTCTAAATGTTAATTAACTTAACAAGAAACGAATCGAATCATTAAATCGAAATATTTATGTTAAGTTTATTAACATTAGAATACCTTCAAAACAGATGCATGGAACTAAACAATATTGCCAAACACTAGCACGATTTTGCTTTCCAATTTAGAACCAGACTATTTTGATCATTTCTAACTTTGACTAATAAAGTGATACAATCCATTCCTTTTCTTAGTTTTCAAAGCGATTTAAGCGTTTTCAAAATAGCAATGTTCCTTTGAGATACGTTACTGTAAACAAATTATAATCGCTCATTAAGGATTGTGCTCTGGATAATAATTCGGATCACTAGCACAATATTGTTGGAAAGAAATATAGCTGGAAAGGTTTATGAAATGATTTGGAGCTGCCATAATTCATTCAGCATACCCAATTTCACAATAAAAATAACCATACAGCAGTAGCTGAATGGTTATTTTTAAAACTTCAAATCAGATCATCCTCTTCTATCATCGAGATGACGAAGTCGCCGCTTGACCAGGAATCTCCAGGCTTGACTGCTCTTTTTTATTGCCAATGATAAGCTGGAGCAGCATCATCAGCACGACGACTATGACCATTCCGCCAAATGCCGGAACGAAGCTGCCTGTAGCATCATGTAGCCAACCAACAAAGATCGGACCCAAAGAGCCTATAACATACCCACCAGACTGGTTCATCGCTGACCAAGCACTCGCGGTTTCCGCATCACCTGTTTCTTCGAGCGGCAGCATTAAAACGATTGGGAACAGTCCGCCTGCACCGATGCCAAGTAGGATGGCACAGTACCAAGGGCTACCGTTCAACATGAAGACAAGCAATCCTGCAAGCTGAAAAACAGCGCAGCCCAATAACCAGTACATCCGTTTAGGAAAGCGAGCAATAAGGATTGGCAGCACGAAACTGACGGGTATTTGAATAAACGTGAACAACGTCAGCATTCCCCCGGCAAATGCTTTATCGTACCCCATGCTTTCAAACGCGGGAGCCAACCAGGCTGTTAAAGAATAAAAAATGACCGCCATAAAGCCAAAGAGCAGCGTTATGATCCGCGCTCTCTTATTTCTCCATGGGAGCTTAACCCTTTCTGAAGTGCTCTTTGAAGCAGTTGAATTCGAGTGCGATGCATGTACGGCCAGCCGCCACCATACTGGAAGTGCAACAATGGCGAATATAGCCCAAGAAGCTAACGAAGCGCGCCACGAATCGTGAAAAAGATGCTGAATCGGCACGGATAATCCTGAACTAAGCGCTGCCCCAATTACCATTGCTGAGGAATAAATTCCTACTAAGGAAGATGCACGATTAGCAAAATATCTTTTAATAAATCCTGATAGCAAGGGTCCAGTTATCGCAATGCCTACCCCCGCCAGAAAAGCGGTAAGCAACAACAGCAGCGAGGATGCCGCAAAATAGCGAAGAATAGTGCCTACACCTATAAGCAATAGAGACCAAGTCAGTGTCTTCTCCAACCCCCACCGATTACTTATCTTAACGGCTATAGGCGAAAATAAACCCATGCACAGCACCGGAATTGAAGTAAGAAGGCTGGCCAAAGCCCCGTTTATTCCAAGATCTTTACGCATCGTTTCCAATAATGGAGCAATCGACGAAATGGCCGGACGTAAATTAATGGAAGCAAGAAACAATGCACATACTAAATATCCAAACCTTAATTTCATCTTGCATTTCCCCTTACACTTCATTTTGTACGATCGAGCAGCGCTCAATTACACTAGTGTAAAAGAAAACGAATAATTGATCAATATTATCATTCCTATTATAATCATAAGCAATACTTATGATATATAGAGGTGAAACGTTTGGAATTTCGTCAATTAGAATATTTTATCGCCGTATGCGAGGAATTGCACTTCACTAGAGCTGCGGAGAAAATAGGAATCTCACAGCCTGCATTAAGCCAACAAATCCGCGCGTTAGAAGATGAATTAAACATTCCTTTATTTGACCGGATTGGCAAAAAAATCGCGATCACGGAGGCAGGATCCATTCTTCTTGAGCAAAGCCATGTTGTCCTGCGAAGTCTGAAAAACGTCAACGAATTTATCGGTGAACTTCATAATTTGCAGAGAGGCACATTAATCGTAGGTGTATTACCCTCGGATTTGGATTACAGAATATCAAAAATGTTAATTGATTTTTACCACGAATTCCCCAAAATTAAGCTCAGAATCGTATCCTCCGTTGAAATTGTTGAACAAGTATTGGCAAATGAAGTCGATATAGGCATTGGAATCATGCCTCAGCCGGATGAACGCTTGGTACGAATTCCTCTGTGCCTTGAAGAATATGTGCTAGCGGTTTCCGAGAACCACGCCTTAGCAGGCAGACATTCTATTGATATTGACGAGCTGCGCTATGTTGAAACCGTCATGCCTCCTAAAGGTATGATTGGTAGAGAGCTCGTTGACGATTTTTGCCGTGAGTATGGGTTTGAATTAACCACTATTATGGAAACCACCTCACCGACTTCCATTATTAATTTAATAAGGGCAAACATTGGAGCGAGCGTCCTCCCACTTCCTTTAATCCAATCCATTAATGAACCAGATCTGAGATGCATTCACATTTCCAAAAATGCGCCTAGCCGAAATATCGGCGTCATCTACCGATCCGATCGGTTTCTTGGTCAAGCAGCTAAAGCTTTTATTCGCAAAGTGACTGATCATTTTAGTCCGGAATAAACCGCCTCTAGCCGTACATAACGATCCGACTCCACATCATTATCCATATACACCATAACCTCAAAGACCGTCTCTCTTCGCTTCTCGGAACTCCCGTGGTGATAGACCATTTAACTTGCGAAACAGCTTCGAAAAATAATGCAAAGACGAAAATCCGTGCTTGTCTGCGATCTCGGTGATGTTCAGATTCGTAAAGAGGAGGTCCTCCTTCGCCCGGTTGATCCTGAATTGGATGACATATTGAGTTGGCGGCAATCCGGTTGCATCTTTGAACAAATCAAAAAAGTAACCACGGCTTATGCGCAGCTCTCTGTAATAGATTTCCAAGGGCTGCAGATTGCCTTGTACCAGATCCTGATCCAATCTCTCGAGCAACTTGGACATGCGGAGATTGGGGATATGCTCCTCTTTCAGGGCAAAAGTTAGAAAAAACTCGATAAACTGTTGGAAGCTGCTCTGGACCTTTAGGCTGCGAACGTACGTCCGCTGGTTTGTATAGTGATTTTCGGTATAAAACTTCTCGAACAAATCTATCCACAACCTCAGCTTCTCCACTTTCACATGCTCGGGCAATGAATAAGGAAATGCAGGTCCGATCAGGGTAGGAACCAGAGTGGCTGCATCATAGCAGATCATGCTCGGGTGGGTGAACTCAGCCCTACGATCTATGTATGACCAATCGAAATAACAGCAGATGTGGACCATCGGGTCTTGGCTATCGGCAACCCAATGGTGGGGCTGTCCTGCTGGTATGTACACGAGTGAGCCGGCTTCCGTTTCATAAGTGCGACCATCGGTGTGAATGACACCTCTTCCCTCGCTGATCAAATATAGGGAGGAGGCATAACAGATCCGATTGTTGCTAGTCTGTCCTTTGGAGAAAGGATACCGGGTTGCAAAGTACACGTAAGGATGTAAGTCCGCGAAATCCATCCACGATCACCGCCATTTTCACAAAAATAAATTGTAATTGATATGACGATTGTACAAATAATTGACGATTTTGCAAATACAAAATAAACCGAATACTGTAATATTTCTAAGTAAGGACGAAGATTCCTAAGGAGGATATAACATGTTAGATAGCAAATATTTGTTGACGGATGAGCAAATGATGCAATTTATTACCAAAGGATATCTGGTACTTCAGAACGACATGCCTCATCAGCTTCATTTGAGCATCATGAACCAGATCAATCACGTTATGCATAATGAAGGCAACCCTGGGAACAACATTCTGCCTCGTGTCCCGGACATTCAGCAGCTGTTCGATACACCGATTGTCAAGGGAGCCTTAAGCAGTGTACTTGGCCCAGACTTTTACATGCATCCACATCGCCACTGTCATTACAACCAACCGGGAAATCAGACGCCAGGTGGCGGAAAATGGCACAAAGACGGCTATTGGTCTTCCATGCGCAGCCATCGACCGTGGTGGGCGATGATTTTCTATTACACCCACGATATTACCGAAGATTTAGGGCCTACTGCGATCATGCCAGGCACCCAATACTACGAAAAATTTCTCGGCGACCAAGGTGAGACGCTGATGCCCACAGGCAAGGCGGGTACTATGGTACTAGTACATTTCGACTTGTGGCATAGAGCTTCGCTTAATGTATCAGAACTAGATCGTTATATGCTTAAGTTTCAATTTCTCAGATTGAGCGCCCCGGAATTTCCAAGTTGGAATCATCAAACCAAGGAGATGATAGTGCCGGAAGGAACGCCCGCTATCCATATGAATTTATGGCAAGACGTATGGGATTGGCTCCGCGGAGAACCTACGTCAAAGCAGGTTGTCACGGCAACGTCCAAGGATCGATTGTTGGCATTACGGCAAGAACTAGAGTCAGAGAACCCGACCGAACACGGGCAGGCAGCCGACGAATTGGGGCTCATCGGAGCAGAAGCAGCTTCTTGTGCTCCCTCGCTAGCGCTTTTATTAAACGATCAAGTGGAAACGACCGCTTTGAATGCAGCCTATGCGCTTGGGCAACTTGGAACTCAAGGGATCGACATGCTGATCAAACAAATATCGGAGGGGTCAAGCCTGACAGCAGAACGGGCTGCATACGGATTGCAAGGAGCTGGCATTGAGGCGATCCCTGAACTTCTCCGTGTTATGAAGCATGAGGATGAGAAGCGTAGGGCGTTGGCGATTTTCGTACTGGGGATGATAGGATCTTCCGATGGTGAAGTGGTACCCTCGCTTATCTCAAGCTTGCAGGATCAGAGCGAATGGGTTCGCAGGAATGCGGTAGAATCATTAGGTATGCTCAAGAATGGTGGTGAACAGGTTGTTTCGGCATTAGCAAAAGTATTGAAGGCTTCTATACGATGTGAAACTGACGATGCTTCAGAATCAAATCATACGGAATCGAAAAAGTCATATGTAGGCGATCAGCCATACATTACCAATAAGGTCGGATATACTGCGGCACTTTCACTGCTGCGCACTGGTAAGACTGGCGACGTGAAAGATGCTGTCCACTCCTTGGAGCAAGCGCTTTACAGCAAGGACCGTTACGTTAGAGCTTATGCAGCGGAAACACTCACCCATCTGCGAACGGAGGAAGCGGTCGATATCTTGATTCGATATTACCGCACTTCCCGCTGGTGTCCGGATACAAGTAAAGTCAGTACTTTTTAAGGCTCCGAGTACTAACTCAATACGAAAGCTGGGCTGTCCTATACGTAGGTAAATCTACTTATAGGACAGCCCTTTAAGTTCTTTTGACCTTCTGGAACATTCGAATCGTATTCTGCATGAAATGAATACTCCCATTGGAAATTTTCCAATGAAATCGACTCTCATGCTTCGAAATTCTCAATCTGAAGGGGTAACGATGAACATTAGAATAGACCCTACATAATTGTGCACGATATGTCGGATGGATACATTCAATTCCTGCTATTCTTTTGATAAAGGAGGACAGATAAATGGATTTGCTTAAAAACATGAATGGTGCTTTAAAGTACGTTGAAGAAAACCTTACGAACGATATTGATTTTAAAGAAGTAGCAAGAAGGGCTTTCTGCTCCGAATACCATTTTAAAAGGATGTTTTCCTTCCTTGCTGGTATTTCGCTATCGGAATATATCCGCCGCAGACGCCTTACTCTTGCTGCATTTGAACTCAAAGACAGCAGCGTAAAGGTCATTGACATTGCAGTGAAATACGGGTACAACTCACCAGATTCTTTTGCAAGAGCTTTTCAAAATTTGCATGGTATCTCACCGTCAGAAGCCAGAATTAATGGCCATTCACTCAAATCCTACCTACCAATGACCTTCCAGTTATCCATCAAAGGAGGAAATGAAATGATCTATCGACTTGAGGAAAAAGAGGCATTTCGCATTGTCGGAATTAAGAAAAGAGTTCCTATCCAGTTCAACGGGGTAAATCCGGAGATTGCGTCTATGTGGAAAAGTTTAGATAGCGAAACGATCAATAACCTTAAAAATCTTTCTAATGTCGAGCCTATGGGACTGCTTAGTGCATCCACGAACTTTTCTGAAGGTAGGATGGAGGAAAAAGGGGAGTTTGATCACTATATTGGCGTAGCAACAACGAATGAGTGTCTTGATCACCTAACACAGCTTGATGTGCCTGCTTCAACATGGGCTGTATTCGAAGCAATCGGACCCTTTCCTGATACACTGCAAAATGTATGGGGACGCATTTATTCCGAATGGTTTCCATCCTCAAACTATGAAGCCATAGAAGGTCCAGAGATCCTTTGGAATGAGAATAAAGATGTAGCCTCACCAACTTTTAAAAGTGAAATATGGATACCGATTTTGAAAAAGTAAAAACGGAGCCCGCGTGGCTCCATTTTTTTTGCGACCCCCTACTATTTCTCGAGACTGTTTAAGAAAATGACCGGTTCTGTCCCTAACGCATTGATTTTTATAAAGGCTTTTATTCAATTATAAGTGCATATACAATACCCGGACCATGAACTCCGATGGTTAAATCATTCTCAATATCAGCGGAACGACTGGGGCCAGAGATAAAATGAATACCTGAAGGCATGTCCGTCATTTCTAAATCATCGAAAGGCCGGAGCACTTCACCCAAACTTGTCTTTAGTCGCTCCACAGGTATGATAGCGATAAGCGTTGTGGGCAGCAAGCTGACACTTCTTCCCCTAGTCGGGGCTGAAGTAATAACAAGCGAACCTGTATAAGCAATTGCATACTCAGCGGCTATAACGCCAATGTCGGCTCCTGCGGCGATAGCGATGAGTTCATCTTTGCCGTCGCAATCAACTCCTTGCGCATTCCAAACCGCGATGTCAATTTCAGTAACTTTAAGTGCGGTTCCGAGGGATTCCAGTTCGGGTTGATCCTGGATGATCAAGTGCTTTGCTTGTGTCTCTTCAATGAAATGTTCAATAAATGCTTCGGCTTCAGCCATTCCTATCAATCGTTTGGCATGGCCACCAGTCTTATGCCAGTTCGACATAAATAATTGTATTCGTCCGTCAAGAGGCAGATCCACCAGATCCCAAAATTCAGGAGCCCCCTTCATGCTGTGTACCGGAGCTGTTTGCAAAGGCTTTGCTCTTCCGAGCCGTGCAGCAATATTTCCGAAAAATGATGTCTGGTCCTTGCGTGCTTCTACTTCTAGCTTCTGGAGAAAAGACATATCTGATTTAGCCATGATGATTTCCTCCTTCCTCTTAACGAGCGGCCACAAGCTTCTCCATTCGTGCATTCATCACCGAATCAAGCTCAGGCAATGCGCCTTCGAATCCTTGCTCAATATCTTTCCAAGATTCTCGGAACGTCTTCTTAGCTAGACTTGGTGCATAACGATACGAATTCCAACCTTTTAATGGGCCAACCCTGGCTTTAATACGTCCGTCACGGACTAACAATTTCTGCCCAATTCGCCCAAACTTGATTAATGCCTTAACTCGCTTGGCATCTGACATCAACAAGTTAAAGCCTTTCATTCCGGCTTTTTCCACGAGATCGGTCGCCCCGCTCTCCACTTTACGCTGACGCAAGTAAACCAGCATATCGTGCAGCGGAATCTTCACCGGACACGCCTCATAACAGGCCCCGCAAAGACTCGATGCACTTGCAATGTCATCCCATTGGTCGACATTTTTATTCAGTGCAGGTGTCAGTACAGCACCTATGGGTCCGCTATACACACCACCGTAAGCATGACCTCAAATATGACGATACACCGGACAAGCGTTAAGGCAGGCGCCCCGGTAGCGGAACGCGGAAGCAGGGTCGCCATCACTTCGAGATCGTCTAAGCTGGGAATGATCCGTTCCATACCCATAAATGTAATTTGTGTTTTCGGGATGGTGCTCACCATACGGGCATTCCCTTCATTTTCGAAAAGAACGATAGAGCCCGTCTCCGCAATGGCAAAGTTGCATCCCGTCATACCGATATCGGCTTCTAGAAATTTCTCCCGCAGCTTTCTGCGTACATAACCAGCCAAGATACCACGGTATGATAAATTTCCAGCAATGTTCATCAAGCATCCCATATCCAGACCCACCAGTACTTCTGCTTCCATCTCCAATACATGATCGGATTTCTCGGACACCATGGCACCGGAAATATCACACATTTTCACAGCAAACGTGCCCCCAAACCCGCAGCAATCCTCTGCATGCGGGAGTGGTACAAGATCCATGTCACGAACATACTGCATGAGAAGCTTTGGCTCCTCTTTTACGCCTAATAACCGACTACCGTGACAAGATGGGTGATAGGTAACTTTGTGAGGAAACATAGCTCCCAAGTCGGAAACACCCAGTACTTGAACGAGGAACTGCGTAAATTCGTACGTTTTCTCAACAAGACGGTTCGCCTTAGCTAAAATCACAGGATCATGATCAAAAAGCTTCGGATAATAATGATGGATCATACTCGTACATGAACCAGATGGCGATATGACAATGTGATGAATAATGAAACTTTCATGAGATCTTATCCCTTCTGTTAATCACATCACGCCATTCTCCTGCACCTATCGCAAGCTCTAAATGCCATTCAAAGGATGCTTTTGCCGGTATCATTTGTGCAGTCCCATTACCGACTGCCATTTCAAGTGAATCGTAATATCCTATACTCGGCTCCAATGCACAAGTAACCCGATCATTGAACATACCTTCGTCCATCCAAACACCTAAGTAGGGGACCTTGTTTTGTGGGACCGTAACAATCAAAAAGTTGCCGCTTTCTACACCGTATAACCCTGACCAACCTACCGGCACTTGACCACCGTAATAAAACTTTCTCGCATCCCCTGTAATCATTGGGGAAAGCAGCGATAAATCATCCCAGGCATACAATTCCCCATTCTTAAGGGTATGACCTTCGTACACACATAGCATCTCCTCCATAGATTCCGGAAGAAGAATACGTGTTGGTTCCGTGACAGTGAATTGTGGATGCGGCACCCACAAAAATGGTATCGGTTGGTCACTATCATTGTCAGCACGATAATCCAGCCGTACACGATCCGCAGAAGGGAATGAAATTCGTCTCGTGAACCGACATGGAAACTGCAGACTCTGGACCGAGCAAACTACCTCGTTCTCTTCGATCTTATACGCCCAAGGAAGCGCCCAAAGCTCACCATGGTCGGGTAGGTTAATGTCCTTATCCATTCCTGATTTACACGCATTAATCGTCGGAAAACATTCATCCCAACCGCTCATATCCCAATCTGTGAAGGTGGATCCGTGTATCGGCTTTTGTAAGGAACGGTGACCTGAATCCAGCATCCATTCCTTACCTGTTGGCTTATAAACGATAGAAACCAATTTCCCTCCGAGTTCCGGTACCATTTCAATGCTGATCTGTTTATTTTCGATTGTTATGGAAAAGAAGCTTTTATAGGTTCCCGTGGTTACGTGGACCATATTCTCTTTCTTCATAAGCACATGACACGATGAATGCGCGATCCAGAATGGTTAGGTTCCAGACGAAGCGCATTCTCAAATTGATCTTTCGCCAGCTCCAAATTACCTAGACCGAGATGCCCGAGTCCCATCATGTATCGGCAGTGAACTTCATTCCGCACGTTCAGATCGTCCTCGAAAACCAGGAAGTCCGGCAAGGAAACCGCGAAATAGTCGAACTTCACTTCGTCGAACAAGTGCTTCTCCGCGTAATCAATTAGCTTATTGAAGCGACGCTTCGCTTCCTTGTCATTGCCTAGTGCAAGCCAGGCCATCCCTTGATAGAAAATCATATCAGGCGGTTGATCGTTGTAATACATCGCGCTAGCCGGCTCCTCCAATCCTTGGGAAGCAATAAGGAAACATTCTTGTGCTTGTTCATCCTCCTGTAAGCCTTTATGAGCGAGTCCGAGATAGTAATAGACATTGTTCTCTTGCGCACCCGACAGCTTACCTTCTCCTAAACTTTCTGGATAGACAAGCGCTTGCCGTAATAGGGTGACTGCCTCTTCAAATCGTTCTTCG
Source organism: Paenibacillus germinis (assembly GCF_013141785.1). NCBI lineage: Bacteria > Bacillati > Bacillota > Bacilli > Caryophanales > Paenibacillaceae > Paenibacillus > Paenibacillus germinis. The sequence goes on along the minus strand of NZ_WHOC01000191.1, from coordinate 43,498 downwards.
GCCAAAGCTCGCTTAGCCAGCTCGATATGGGCAAAAACATGCTGCCCCGTCACTTTGCCCTCCCCACCTTCCCAAGGGTGGAAATTGCGTGCATGCAGTGCTCGAGCTGCTTTCAAGTGATAACCTTGCGCATTCAGCAGGGTAATGTACTCCACGAAGAGATCGTCGCGCTTGTTAACCAAAGCTTGATGTTCCTCAAGCTTCCCGCAGCGAATCTCATCCTTATAACCAAGCTTTTTATACAATTGATCAAGCTCATAGAAGACGCGTGCATCATCCGGTCTGCAAGCAAAAGCATTCTCCATGGCAATAAGCGCTGATGCTGCATCTCTGCGTTTGTTGAAATATGCAAGAGACAGATTCCGATTTACCGTCGCGAAATCATCTCGTAAAGAACGCGAAGCTTCCCAGTGGATAATCGCAGCTTCGTGTCTTCGTTTGTCGTAATACCAATTCCCCAGGTAATAATGTGCTTTATCATCCTTAGAATCGGCCTTAATGACACTTGTCAGCACTTGCAAATCGAATAAATTATTGGGGAAACAATAATCAGATTTAGCTGCATTTCCTGCCTTTCTGTAGAGCTGAGCCAGTTCCAAATTTCCTGCATTCTCATGCAGATAGCCCAAGGTGTAATGGACCATCGGGTAGACTTCTGACGAATCGTGACCTTCCACGATGCGACTCAGCAATTCTATCGCTTCCTCGACTAACCCACAGTTGGCATAATCGGATGCCAGGTTCAAATAATTATGAGCGTCTCCGCGCATGAGTCGCACAAGCTCCGCTTTCGCTTCGCTAGCAGTTACTTGATCCCCTTGTGCTGCAAGCGTAAGGAATCGTTCGTTGGCAGAACCGAAATCAGCGATATCAAGCAGCAATGTCTCCTGCGAGTAGACTAATGCTTCCTGCAGCTGACCCAGCTTGCGAAGAAGCGCAGCTTTCAAGTGCCTTGCTTTGTAATTACGGGAATTGCGAACGAGAGAACGCTCTACCAGTTCCAACGCTTCTCCGCAAGCACCCTTCTCGCATGCAATTTGTGCCAACGTGAAGAAGCCAGCATCCTGCCAAGCCGCGGACCACGTCGATTTGTATAGCGCTGCGAAAGCCTCTTCCAGTTGTCCTTGCCCTTTAAGCGCAATCCCTAACTGATAGAGAGCTTCACTGTCATAAGGATTTGGATTCCGCCAAGTAAGTGACTTTATTGCCATACGGAAGTAACCTTCTGCCTCGGTAAATAACCCGCGGCGCAGCAAGAGTGTACCGTACGCCACGTTAATGCGGCTATCGCTTGGGTCTCGCTTTAATCCTTCCAGATAATAAGCTTCTGGCTCGAACGTTGCATGACGATACTGCTCTAGATGCAAACCAGCGAGGTACAGCTGCTCATTTGTCTTCAGCTCTTCAGGTGACTGCAGCTGCTTGGCTGCATCCGGCACCTGCTCGATCGATGGCTTCGCAGGCTGATAGGCAATGAGTAGGGTGCCATTTGCATCCCGAACTGTCAGCTTCAAGTCATGTGGTTGATCGTTATCATCAAGCGTAATCACAGACTTGAACGTTTTGGTTGGTGACAGCTCGATGACTTCCTTCACATACGTACGGCTGCGCCCTTTTAGCTCTACGACAGCGCTTTCGAACAAGGAGGTTGCATAAGCAAGTACGACAGCTTCACGCGTCTTCTCGTCAACTTCCAAGTTGACTGCAGCATCGATGGACGCATTTTTCACGACACCGATATTTTTGTAAGGCATGAAATATTGCTTGAATGATTTCTCTTCATACGGCTGCAGCCACGTGAAATCCGGTTGGTTGTCGGTGTAGACGCCGGTCATGAGCTCGATGTAAGGTCCGTCCTCATCCGTCAGGTTGCGATCCCATGCTTGCCCGAATTCACCGTTACCCCACGTCCATTGTTTCTTACCTGGTGAAACATGATGGTTCGCCACGTGCAACAAACCGGCTTGAACGCCATGATCATAGCCACCGACGAAATTATAGTCGGATTTATAAGCCATATATGAGGTAGGTACCGGAATATTCTTGTAGCGTGAAATATCAACGCCAGCGGAGTAGTCCATTTTGTAATACGTTCCCGTTGCGATTGGAAACCTGGATACATCACGTTTACCGTGGTCGAAAACAGCCGTTACATCTGGCGGAAATACGGATTGCGTATGATCGTTTACCGCAACAGCTGGGTTTGCCCACCACAGGAATGTTTGTGGTTCCGGTGTCCGATTATACAGCTGTGCGGAAATTTCCAAATAGGCTTTGCCCGGATATAGTGTAAAACCAGCTGTAACCTTCGTCCCATACATGCGGTCAATCTCACTCACCCATACGGTTGCACTTCCGTCTTCATTTTCGGTGAGCTTGTATTCAACAGGACCATACGTATTCGGACGGTGATGCTGAGGCCAGTTAAACTCGATACCGCCAGAGATCCAAGGACCAGCTAAGCCAACCAGTGCCGGTTTAATAACGCGATTGTAATAGACGAAATCGTAATCATTCGTTTTGTCTAACGCACGGTAAATACGTCCGCCTAGCTCAGGCATGATCTCGATGCGAACATATTCGTTTTCCAGAATCACCATCCGATAGGACTGCGGTTTCTTCTCATCTTCAATTTTATCGATAACCGGATGTGGATATACCTTACCGGAGCTTCCTTGATAGACACGCTTCTCTAGAAACATCGGATTGCGATCTGGCTCTCCGATGCCATACGTCGGAATCAAAGTCTCTTCTTCCCAAATGCGAACTTGCTGACTCACAATCATCACTCCCTTATCTTATTGTCTCTACTTTACCTTGAGAGAAGCCAATCGCCAATTGACAAAATGCTTAATGTAATGGATTATATTCTTATTCAGATGGGAGGCTCATAATTGGATAACACTAGAAAACCAGAAGGCTTTGAAGAAGAAAAATTATTTGTGCTGCCCGACTACATGCAGACAGAACTATCCCGCTCAGAGCTAACGCGTGATTTATTCATCAGCGATATTGGATTTTTCCCGCGTGCCCGTCATCATTACCGGGAACGGCCTGAAGGGAGCGACTCCCATATTTTCATTTTTTGCTCAGACGGAGAAGGCTGGATCGAGTTAGATCAGCATAAAACATTCCCTTTGACCCAGAATCATCTAGCTGTCATTCCTGCCAAAACGCCGCATCGATATGGAGCATCCTCAAATGCCCCATGGAGTATTTACTGGTTTCATCTTCGAGGCGACCACGTCGCTTCTTTTATTCGCATGTATGGCATGGATGCCGGCACACTTCATCTACCGATTGGCGCCATTAGCGAGTTCAATGATGTGTTTGATAGGTGCTATGCCCTTCTATCTGACAAAACCTATTCGTTGCCCATCCACACGCACGTATCGCAATCTATCCGGCAGTTGATTAGCGGCATTGGCATTAGCGCTGGAGGCACAGCAAAAGACAAAAAAAGAGAGCAGTATCTCGAACTCGCCATCCGGTACATGAGTGATCGTTTGGAGGATTCGATTAAGCTCCCTGAATTGGCCAAGCACACGGGCTTGTCGAAACAGCATCTCATTTTATTATTCAATGAAGAGACTGGATTCCCGCCGATTGAGTACTTCTTGCGTATGAAAATTCAGAGGGCTGCCCAAATGCTTAGTTTAACAGGTCTAACGATCAAAGAAGTTGCTGCATCCATCGGGATCACGGATCCTTATTACTTTTCAAGATTATTTAAAAAAATGACCGGTTCTGCCCCTAGTGCCTATCGGAATGTTCCGAAGGGGTAAGGTCTTTCTCCATTGAGAAATGAAGCGTTATTGCGTTCTTCGCATCCTTACGAATCCATTGTGCGAGACGATAGTTGCCATTTCGATTCGGCATCAACCCAGGAAGAAGCTCTAGTTCTACATCGTCTGATTTATCTTCAGGCTTAATCACATAACTAATATTGGAATAAGAGACAATAAGCTTATTCCCATCCCTTCGAATAACGCTCTCATCTGTTCCGTTTGATACAAGCACCGGAACCGTTACACCAATTGCGGATAATTCCGTCTCCTCTGCAACTTCCACCGACCAAGACGTCGTCACTCCCTCCTGTGCAATTTGATAGGATTCCGTGATCGCCGCTACACCCTCGATCCCTGGCCTTGGCAGCATATCAGCGACGCCTCGCTTATAGGCTGGATGAAGATCATCATCCGGTATTCGCAAATCCATATCATTTAAGAGCTGGAGTCCCGTTGAAACGTAATGGATTTGGAAAGTTAGCTCATCGTGAGCCACCTTTACATCGTCAAGATGAACTTGCCAATGCACCTTCTCAGGATTAGTTGGCACGCCTTCCTTATTCAACGAGGCAAATGTTTCATGCTTTCTTCTACCATAGCCCGCGAGCCTATGCCACACACCATGCCCATCCCTCCAAGTCAGACCGATAGCTGCTGACGTATGCGGACGTGGTATGATTTGTTTGGCCACAAAATAATTCAAATGAATATTGCCGCTGAGTCCAGGTATCCCCATCGACAGAGCCGTTTCCTCAGGATAATCGGCTTTATGCAGCCTCACCCAACCGGTTGCATCATGCCCCATTTGCGCAGCCGTATCAATCGCTACATGATAACCACCTTGCTGCGGGCCCGTTGTTGCATAGATCCGATGAAAGGATTCAATTGGTACCACATACCCGCCTATATCCGAAGGGACAGCCTTTTCAGGAATGCTTTCGTCCGCGGTTTCAAAGCATGAAGCAGCGATTTGAGCCGCATATAAACTGTACGTCGAATAATAAGCGTAAAATTCCCAACCATTTCGAAGCTCGCTATCGAATCGATTCTTCAACAATCGAAATTCTACTGGATCTTCGATCCAGCGCATAATCGATTGCAGCGCTTTGCGTGCAGCTCTCTTAAAGATGCACGCCCACTCGAGATCTCCTTCTCTCGCATAACGCGCAGCTTCGCGTTCACAGAGATTGGCAAAGGTCAATTCATTCCAAATAATTTGATTGCTTCGGCCTCCACAGCTCGTGCTCCCCGTAGTCGACTGCATAAACAGCATTGTTTGCGCGCCTTTGCGAAGCTGCAACTCAAGAAATCCCTTCCATTCACCGTTATATCCGGCATCAATTAATCCGCTAAGCTGTTGACGCGCCGCCAAATCATAGGCAGTAGGTAGATTCGGGTCGCGATATAGCCCTTCCCGCGTGAAACGCGTCATTTGCGGCTTCAAATATTTATCGATGAAAGCCATAGAGTTCGTGAACCCTTCTCTATGCCTCATCATTTCTCCATGCATGGCATAGGTAGCCCAGTTACGGATAGTACGAATATCAGGGAAATTCCGAACTGTTTGGCAATAGAATAACTCTGGCTCAACTTTGGACAAATTCATTTTCCAACCATCGCTCCGCTTCGAATCGACCTCTGGCGTCAGAAGTTGATAGGCCCGAACCAGCATGTATGTCGTGAAATCAGCGTGATCGTCAGGAACTCTATTCTCGCCTAAACAGGTGCAAGCCCAATCCATCGCAAGCAAAATCTGTTCTTCTAAATCCTTGCAGCGACCATTCGCTTTAAGAATCGCCCCAGCTTTGGCAAAAGAAGCGGTAGCATATTCATGCTCTTTCCCATCGCTAGGATCCAAGATCCCCCCGTTTTCACTTTGAAAGAGAACAAATTGACGGACTCGCGCTTCGGCAAAATCCAAATATATGTCACAAGATAACCCGGTTTCTTCAAAATTATCTTGTTTACTTTCTTGTTTAAACCTATCGATGTAGGGTTGAATAGGATTGGATCCCGTTAAACTTTCTAGATAATCCATTTCATCTGTGGAAAACATGCTGCACCTCCGAAAATAGATGAACCTGGACTGAAGTCTGATGAGTCCAGTCCAGGTTCATCTTTTATTGAATAGTTACATCATCAAATAAGCTGTGTTCGTATTCCCTGACCATAGATCCCCAATTTGAATCCTGTTAAAGCTAGTCAAACCTGTCGGTGATGCAAAAAGTGTACCGTCAATGTACAGATCCACTTTCGTGCCTGACGTATAATACCACTTGAATTCATGCCAACCGGCCGTACGTGTGACAGAAGTTGCAGTATGCGTCCCGCCTAAGCGAATGCAATACTACGTCGTTGAGGTCGGTGTATTCACCTCAATCCCACGGTTCGCAACGCCATCATCCACAAAACCCGCTACTTGCATATTCTTTTTTCCAGACTTCCATTACTAAAGCTTTCTACCTTCGAGCAAAACATTCTTTTCACGATCTGACCAAGGCATATCATAGGAAGGTGTATTCACAAACCGATCCATGCTTAATCGCAGTGTCACTCCAGTGCCTGCCGGAAGATCGACTAATAGCCATTGTGCGTTAACGGAAGTCGTTTCTATGATAGCCCCTTCCTCGTTCAACACATGGGCTTCTTTAAATTGATGTTCCCCAAAGGTACCTGCCTGAATGATCGTCGAACGCATATCAAACAAACTTATATTCACAAGCTCTAGGATGACAGAGTCAGCTGTGAGTTCCTTTACCAGAGCAGCAACCGACTTCGGAAGTCCCGGCCTTTTCGCTTCTGCATCATAATAACGAACCCTCGCATGCTGGAATCCCCCATGAGAAATATGCATCGGACCGCCTAAGGTCAACTGGATAAGACTTTCCATGTAAACCGGGCACATTTCCTGCCATGCGTGGATACTTGAGAAATCATCTTCACTATATTGATTCGTCCAGTTCAGAGGATCTCCCGCTTCAGAACGCATTTTCGTAAGCTGTTGTTCAACCAGTCTGATATTCGCGTCCAAGATCTGTTGCGGATACCCAGGATTCAACCCTCTGATATATTGGAACCACGGCTGCGTATTGCCAATGTAATGCTTGGTATTTCTTCCTGTCTTCTTATCGGTACCGGAGAGCTTCGGAACGATCACCTCATTCCAGTCATGATCTCTTGGGATACGCTCAATCCGTTCCAAATCTTCATCCGCCATCGACATGATCCACAAATACACAGGATATTTCGGCGAAGCTTCGCGATAATCGGTCCACCCAGTATCAAAATGTTTATTCGGAACAACCCACATGCCATCCTGCTCCTTGCGCAGCGCCCAGTTGGCATCCAACTGTTTACGGGCTAAATCGAGCTTGCTCATATCCCCTGTGAGAAGCACAGCGTTCATGCAGGCGTTCGTTAGCGGCTCGATGATCGTCATGAACCCGTGCGGCCAACGCCAACCGTAATAACCGCCCCACCATTTGCCGTCATTGTATTGTCCGATTTCGCCGGATAGTCCTACATTATCCGGTATGATCCCGCCATTTTGCTGCGTTCTCTTCTCCCAAACTGATAAATAATCCAGCACCCAGCTGCGATATTTCTCTTCGCCGGTGTGTAGAAAAGCGTTGGCCACAAGACCCGTCGCATTGAGATTAAGCGGCACATCCCCACGGGTCATGCGTTCATTCATCATTCGTATAATGTCCGCATACACCGCATCGTTCGACCATTGACATTTGCCGCTTGCAAAATCCACACCAGGGATATCCTCATAAGGCGCCAAGTAATCATCCAAAATACCCCTATGAGTACTCCAATCCTCTGCTGTCAGCTCAAACTGCGGTCCCCTGCTGCCTGTAATCGGCGAGCGGATCAGCTTGTGCTCAGTATCATAATTAAGAGCCTCTTGATCCTCCCCTGTGTACATGCCTGCAAATCGAACGGCGCGCTGACGATCCTTTAAGGTTACAGGGCCTGCAAGCCCGAGGAAATAAACATATAAATACCCTTCCCCGTGATGCATCCAATCGTAGTAGCTATCAAACTCCCGATGAATTTGGCCATATTCCGTCCACTGCCAAGTAATGCCTTCCCAAATTTTCCGTGCCAGCTCATGCAGCTTGCTGCTTCCGCCAAGCATGTATAAAAGCGCCAGATTCATAAAGCCTTCATAGGGGTCGTCCGACCCATCCATGCCCGGCCAATCCTGACGCCATATCAAGGTTCCGTCTGCTCGCGTATAGCGCGCGACAAATTCTATTGCTGCCTTATCCAATTGATCGATTAGCAGGCGCTCCGTTAATGCCCACTGCGGCGGAACCACTTGCCGGCTAGCCGTCATTCGCGGAATCGATTGCCGGATTTCAACATCACTCATAGATAAACACTCCTCCATTCATTCCCACAAGCCTAAATAAGGTACCGCGGCGATGCTGCTGACTTCAATTTCTTGAGCAGCTGTACGGTCCGCTTTTAAATAAATGCCTTCATCTGTTTTCACAAATATGGGCTGATTCGGGAACAAGAAGTGACTCGGAAGCGCACGTTCTCCACCGACCCAACCCGTATCACGGCCAAAAACGGCCTCGTCCTTACGGCCAATAAGCTTATGGACATCCTGCCAATAATAATCGTTGATTGCCCAGTGTTCGCCATCCTCCACCCACATGCATTGCTCGCCAAGCAGAACGGACATCCCGTGATAAGGCTTCCTGAGTTGATCGGCCATATGCTCTACAAGACCATGACGATGCAGCAGATAATAAAAATCATGTGCGTGCCAAGCTGAGCTCGGCGCTATATCTGCTTCATTGTGCCAACCAGTTGCCGAAGCGAAATAACCTCTGGGCGTTTGATAATGGGCATAGGTTTCATCGCATTCCTTTAGAATAAGAGTCAACTCTTCTTCCTGCTGGTGCTCTACATAGCGCGCAATACCATAAAGTGTCATCCCCATTCCCGCGATCAGCATAGGACCGTTCATCTTTCTCCACTCGGTTCCGCTGCGCAGCCACATGCGATGTAATCGTTTCTGTCCCCTATGATCGTTCCAAGCGCAACGAGCCACGTGACGGCATAGCGCACCGGCGTGATTCAAATATTTGGGATCTCCGAACATTTCGTAAGCCAGCACCAACGGGGCTATCATCAAGCCATAATATTCGGCAGGCTCAACAATCGTGGAATCCCCCAAATATCGGTAAGTGGCTTCACAGTCCTGATCGGGAATTCCGCTTACATGGAAATGTTCAATCATAAAATTCAGATCGGTTTGAATGTCTCCGGACCAAGGGGAGTCAGGAAATGCCGATTGAAAAAGCAGTTTCCCCCATAGACGACAGTACTCCTGGTTGCTGATATTCCTTGTTTTTTTGAATGGATAAATCGCATCGCAAGCATTCATATTGCGCAGGATAGCCGTCCGGATACTTGTCAATGCCTCCACAGGAAGCCATGAGCTTCCATATATCGCCGTTAGCCCCAGAGCCACGTTAGGCATCATATTATGAATTAAACCCTGATTCAGCATCTCGCCAACCTGAAAACCAATGTGCTTGTATTGTCCGTCTTCCTGGAACCGGCTCGTTTGAAAACGAATCATTTGCAGCACTTGGTCTTTCAGCTCCGAATCCCCCTGCTCCGCTGCAATACGGCTGAGAGCAGCCATCATAGGACTGGCCCAGGTGCTGTGTCCGCTAGTGAAGTCGGCCCACCGGTACGGATTGGACCCCCACACTGAATGATTATGAAAGCCGTAAATGGCTCCGTCCTCTTGCAACCAGGACATCAGCCAATTTCCGATTGCGCTTATATCCGGTTTCATTGAACATTTCCTCCTTTAAAATCCATATATGAATGCTGCCGGCTGCCAGTATTCTTGACCATCTGCCGCATCTCCCCATGGGACAAAATGAGGCTGCATGACCGCATGCCAATCCTTAGGCGAGTTATTCGTCGAAAGCACTCCCTTTCTCTTGCTTTCGCTCAAGCTTGAAGGCAGTTCATAGTAAGAAAAAAGCAACGGACCATGCGCGCCGATGATATACGTTTTATTGAAGCTATCTGGCGTCTCTTCCTGCTTTTGATAATGATAGAATATATAACTTGCCGCCATATCCGGTTTCAGCTTTGCAAAGGAGCCAATTCTCTTTTCCACATCACTCGCTCCTCGCCAGGACGCAGGATCAGCCGGCACTCCGTCATGGAAAATGTCAATCATCGGTACAGAAAGGCGAGCTTCGCCTTCCCCCGGCCATTCCTCCAGCCAGATCCGGTAGGCATCCGGCCAATCCCACTCATACTCGTTGTCCAACAATTCCAAATATACGCCTGCATGGCATCCGATGATGAAAAGTGAAAAGGTCAGTACTCCCTTTGATTCCAGCTGATTCCTGAATGACTCCCCGTCACGTTCAATAGCAGAACGAAACCCGTCCGATGCATCCTTTCGTAATTGCGCGTAAAACAGGTTTCTTTTCATTACCAAAACAACTCCGTACGCCCTCTAAGCTTCGCAAGAGCTTCAGCAAAGAAGAAGTCTCCATAAATGATCGGCACATTGACAAAGGTTCTCTTCGGAAAATTAGCCGTAGCCATGGTCAAAATGCCCTCTTCCTCTTCATCCCATGTGGCATATCGCTCAATTAGCATGAATAAAATACGCTTCGCTGCTTCTGTATATACCTGCGCTTCGTGCTCTGGGACCAATCGGCTGATCTCTAACAGTCCGCTTGCCGCACAGGCAGCCGCTGACGTATCATAGGCCGTTTCTTCCTCTCGCGGAGCGCGAAAATCCCAATATGGCGCAAGATTTGCGTCCATATTCGCGATAAAGAAATGAGCTGCGCGTTTCGCCGCATCCAAGTATCTGGCATGCCCGGTATACCGGCAGCTAAGCGCCATCCCGTACAAAGCCCACGCTGTACCACGTGACCAAGCCGAATCGGGCGAGTAGCCTTGCCCGCCTCTTGCCTCGATCCTCTCCCCGGTCTCGGGATCAAAGCATACAATATGGTGAGAAGAACCGTCCGGGCGAATAAATTCGCGCAATACCGTATCCGCATGTGAAACCGCGATATGACGGAAGCGTGGATCGCCTGCTGTTTCACTTGCCCAGTAGAGCAGCGGCAGGTTGAGGAGGCAATCGATGATCGCCCAGCCTTGCTGATTCTCGCCATTCCACGCCCTTATAAACTGTCCCTTGACATTGTATCGTGAGGCAAGGTGGCTGGCCGCCATCAGCCCTCGTTGTCGTGACCGATCCGTACCCATAAGCTTGTATTGAGCTACTGAAGCCAAGCTCCACATGAAGCCCACATCATGATGGAGCTTCTCGTAACCTAACAAGGGTTCGTCCATTTGCTCTTCACAGGATACAGCGATGTCCAGCAAGTGCTTGTTCCCATTTTCCCGATAGATCAGCCAAAGCAGCCCTGGCCAGAATCCCGCTGTCCACCATTCCGCCGGTTCCGCGTTGTACTTGCCATCCAAAGATACATAAGGGAAAGTTGCGCCAATCCTCTTGCTCGTTCTCTCAACTTTGGCAACAATCTTATCCCAAACTTCCTCTACCCATGGTTCTCTTACTCCCGTGTTCATATCTAAATCCTCCCTTTCATCCTGTTAAAACAATCGTTGCCCAGGGAACAAAGTATACAACTTCTCCAATTCATGAGCCGGCAATCCAACCCCATCGCAATAACTCGCATTTAAGCGCAAAGAACGAATGGAAGTCGTTCCCATCAAAGTAACCGCAATGTCGGGACATGCTAGGCTGAAACGAAGCGCCGGCTCCACTAAGCCTTTCGGATCGCTTTTTCGCAAAAATTGCAGCTGCGCCATTCTCCGGTTCGCTTCTTCCAGCAACGCCGCATTATGCTGTAAGAAAGGGGCCGGCTGATCTGCCAATATGCCCATCGCCAGAGGGCTGCCATGGATGACGCCAATATTCTTTTCCTTGGCGAGCGGCAGCAGCTCGTCCTTGGCCGTATAATCAACCAGCGTATATTTGGCGTAAGTCTGAATGGTATCTACCAAATCCTCCTTGAGAAAAGGCATCAGTAGTTCAAGCTTGCCCGCATTCACGCCTATCGCTCTTACTTTCCCTTGTTCCTTTAGTTTAAGAAAGGCAGGCAGTGTCTCATTCACCGCCTGTTCATACGTCGTTTGCTCTAACTCGTGCAATTGAATCAGATCAATATAGTCCGTTTGCAGTCTACTCAAGCTATCTTCCACTGACTTTATCGTATTTTCATAAGAGTAGGGGTCCCCCCGCATCACTGCCTTCGTCGCCAAAATCACTTGATCCCGTTTGCCCTTGAGCGCCTGACCAATTCTTCGCTCACTTTCCCCTCGGCCATATAAAGGCGCCGTATCGATGAAATTGATACCGGCATCCAAGGCTCCATCTATCACACGAGTCACGTCTTCATCGGTCGTCGCACCGAAATCGCCGCCGAGCGGGGCGCCGCCCAAACCGATCTTCGACACCTTGAACCCTGTTTTCCCCAAAATCGCGTATTCCATCGTTTCTCCCGCCTCTTTTTGTAAAATGTAACGCTTAAATGTCAACCGGCTTCCCGGTTTTCACAGATTCCAAGGCCGCTTGAATCATCCGAATCACCGGCTGGAAAGCAAAGATATTCAAACTGGACTTTCGTCCATTCTGAAAGGCGTCTATATATTCGTTAACGATACCTGCACGCAATTCAAAGCCATCCGATTCGCAAGGTGAAAGAACTTCCTCCTGCCCCTCACGATTGATGAATTTTAATGTGTCGTCACAAAGCTGCAGCGTCCCTTCCGAGCCATCGATTTGAAACTCTCCGAGCCACGAAGTAACCGCGCCGCCGCCATGAGCGGCCCACGAAGCATAATAGTTGAGCTGCAGCCCCTCTTGGCCTTGTGCAATCAGCGATACCACCGAAGGGGATTGCTCCATTGACCAGGAAGGCAGCACCGAGGTCGCATATACCTGATTGAAGCGTTCGGCTCCGAGCAAGTAATGAAGAACACCGAGATGATGATAAGTTAAATCCTCCAGCATGACATGCTCGTATGCGTTCATCCATGACGCCTGGATGTTAGGCCGCTGACATCTCCATGCGATCTGCTCAAGCTTGCCGAGCCGCCCGCTTTGAATGACCAGCTTGGCTTTCTCTACAATCTTATCGAATCTATAAGACTCTCCAATCGAAACCTGTCTGCCGGTCGATCGGCAGAGAGCCGACAGTGTCGCCCCGTCTTCCCAGGAACGAGGTCTGAATTTTTCAAGAAACACATCGTAACCGCATTCCAGAACCGTTCTAATCGTATCCGGACACGTTTTTTCGTGTGGCGGAGTCACCATGGTCACAAGATCAGGACGAAGTAATTGCAATGTACTCGGGATATCCTCAAACTGCGGTATATTGGTAAAATGAGCACCCGCCTCTTGATAAATATCAACTACACCTATAATCTGCACATCAGGGCAAGAAACCCAGTGCGAAAGCCAATGATCCTGCAAGCCGATGCCAAACACTCGGAGTGGTCGATTTCCCATACGGTATCTAACCCCCTTTCACTTCATACTGCTACTGCTCTTGCATTATTATCCCGTTAAATCAACACATTTTACTACTGTAATAAACGGAAAACACTATACTTTTCCTCCATACAATGAGGAAAAGACTGTGTTTTTACGTGGAGGCACCACGAATAATGAAAACGCCAGATACAAGTCGAATGACTCGTATCTGGCAGCAGCATTTTCTTGCTTATTTATTGAATACTGACATCATCGAAGTATGCCGCGGGTTCTCATCTATTTCTGCTCTACTTGCTGATCTGATTCATAAGGTAGGCGATATCGCTTAACAGCAAATCCGCAAATTCCGCGTTGATCTTTTTGCCGGATTGCGCTTGCACCTCATGTTCCAGGGCGTTCAATTCATTCAATACTTTCGTGCTGTCGCTTTGCTGGTTTTGGACTGCATCAACTTTTGCAAGCAGACTGTTCAATATGCCATGATTCGTTATCCATCCTTGGCTGCTGGCTGCTTGAAGTACTTCGTCCAGGTGATGGATATCCATCGTCACCTTCAGCACGTATTGCTGTACCGTGATGTTGCCGGCATTGTCTTTGGCGGTAACGATAATCGGATGATCTCCGATGGCTAACGATAATGGCGCCGCGGCAATGGGCTGATTCACGACTGCACCATCCAGCTTCACTTCCGTTCCGGCGACGCCGCTTAAGGCATCATTGATCACAAACGGAATGTTCACTGCATCCGAATGGTACACGATAATCGTCTCTGCGGATTGATACACGGATGTCGTTACCGTTGTTTGAACGACGGGAGACGTCAGATCGATTCTCACCGTTGTCTGTTTGACAGCTTCCTGACCTCCTGACGAATTGATACTGTAATACTTAATGATATGGATGCCTTCCTGATCGACGGTAACCGTATTGCCTTCTACAAACTCGCTATCGTCCACGCTGTAGAACGTGCGCATATTGCTGTTCAACCCATTCGTTACAGTCAAATGAACAGTCTGCGAAGTGTTCTGCCAAGCCGGATTCGCATCATCCGTCGTAAGTGGTATAAGACTCGTTATATCTGTAATAAAAACATTATCAAAATTACCTGTACTTTTTACACTATTTGCAAAGAAATCTCCCAGTGCAATCGTATTAAAAGAAGTAATGGTGCTGGAAGCCGCTACCCATGTATTATCGATGTATATATCCACATGGGTATTGGATGAATAATCAAACGCCAGCGTATGCCAGCCTTTTGTACGATGAACACTGGATGTTGCCCATGTTCCTGTACCTAGCGTATACGAGTAATACTGTACTGAATTGTCTGTATTTACTCCCATACCATACATTTTGCTTAGCGTCGATAAATTTGCAGTTCCACTATTATCCACATGTGCGATGATGTTGTTGGATTCAGACAAGTTGTCATAGAAATCTACACTGGCAACTTTGTTCAACGCACCAAATGTTTTGTAGATTGCACTCTGATCAGCACTTCCATCCAGTTGAAAGCTGCGTGTGCCTTCCTTATAAATGGTTCCGTCCAGTTGCGTCGGGTTACCAAGTCCCCATGTCCAGTTGAGCGGGTTCCATGTTGGATCTTCAAAACCATCCTTATAAATGTAGGGTGCCGGATAAGCAGGGGTTGTACTCTCTGCCAAACCAAACTCATCCACATAACCGGTCAATCCGCCACCACCTGCTTTTTTTGCGTAGATGGTCACACTGGTATCGCTTGGTCCTGTAGTAAAGGAAAAGTTGCTAGGACGGCTTGTTACACCCTTAGTAAAGGTAGTAGTAGTAATCTTATTTGACACTGTACCATTGACAAGCCCGCTAGCTCCTAGCTCAATGTAATCTGTAGCTGGATCAACTGTAGAATCAAACAATGTAAAATCAGCAAAATAGCAATTCAGAGGAACCGTTGTATTCGTATTAGAAAAAACTAAATAAACGTCTTGAGTCCCTGATACGGCTGATAATGGTATGGCATTTCTATAATACCATTGGCCTTTTTGTCCCGCTGTGTCATCGGAAAGAGGATCCGTCGCAACTAGAGTACCCCCGTTCATGGGGTCACCAATGTACATCTCAATCTTGCCGGTACCGGAAGCAGCAACTGTAGCAAAATATACTTTGTCGTACAATCCTGCCCCGAAATCAACACCTGTAAATTTTAGGGTAGTTTTCGTTCCCGGAATCATGTAACCAGCCATTGAGCGATAATTAACAGGAGTAACAGGATCACTTCCAGCGGCCATGGTGGTTGCTGCAACTCGTTGTCCCAGTACCTTACCCCAAACACTTACATTGTAGGTGGTGTTTGGTTTCAAACCTGTAACTGTCTGAGAAATCCCATCGCCTTCATTCAAGGCAACACCATATACGCCGTCTCTTATCAAACCGCTGGCTCTGAAATCCCATCCATTATGTACTACGATTTCTGGCGTATTCGTAGTAGTCCAACCGGTCAGATCACCTGTAGGAAAACCGGCATTTTTCAGCAACTGCTTATAAGGAATATCGTTTAGCTTGAAAGTCGGGTTGATGTTTGCTGCATTGTCAAAATTGTGTCCCGCTTTCCATGGCACGCCGGGTTGAACCGCACCCCTTACAGGTGCAGCGGAAGTAAATCCGTCGGTAACACCGGGAATCACGACACTTCGTTGACTGTCTGGGTTTTTAAGTGCAAAATTTTTGTTGACTGGGTCTACAAACATATTCTGAATATTGGCGTCTGTATCTAAGGTATTGAGTACTTCATATGCACCGTTTGGAGCTGCAGTTTGAAACCCAGTATTTTTCATGATATTGCCCATAAGAACGGTTCCATAAGCACCGATTCCATCGGCGGCAGCATCACCCCAATGTCCAAAAGCCTTATCAGTAGTGTTGTATACTGTATTATTTAACAAAATCATCCGTTCATTGGCTGTGTTAATTAGCATACCTACCTTAACATTCCAGACAATGTTGTTATAAACCGCGGCATCGAAACTCAAGTTATCAAAATAAATTCCTTCACCCGACAGAGTATCATGCACGGTATTGTGGTGAATCTCTGAACTGCCAAAATCGCTGTTCACAACATAAAGAATACCACCGTCATAGGAAATCTTCATAACGTCATAGATGTCGTTATACGCAATGACTGTGCTTGTGAAACTGCCACCAATGGCAGCACGACCTCCCAAATGTATACTATTGTGGCTAATCAGATGATTGTACCCATTAACATTGATCCCATCGGCATAGAGACCATAACGGTTAAAATCGTGAATGTCATTGTTAATCACATTGTTGTCGTGGCCTTTGACAATGATTCCATAGCCAAACATATTTTTTACTTCACAATCACGAATCGTGTTGTGGTCACCATCCAATACAAAACCAGATACAAATCCCGACAACGGTGTATCAACAGCAAAAGGCTTGTTGTAGGAATCCACCATTTCAACGGTAGCACCTTTGAACATGTTGTTACTGGAATTTGCAAAGTTGACACCAGCAGCCCGTACATTAATTCCGCTGATGGTAATTCCTGTACGACCGGCTAAGTCAAAAGTAAACTCTCGTTTCTTGGCCTCAATCTTACCGGTATTTGGATCTGCTCCATCGGGAACAGCAACATACAATTTTTGATTCGCAACGTCCTTATACCATGCGGCTACTCCCGGTACGCCAGCTACGCCAGTAATCGGATTTGCCACATCATAAAGCAGCGCCTGATAGGAATTTGTGAGGTATAGACCAAACCCGGGAGATGCAGATTTGGGAAGGTAACCGGAAGTATAAGGCCACTCAAAACTCAAAGTAGTGCTACTGCCTGTAACCTTTCCAGTATAGATGACGAACCCATTGGCTGCTGATGCAACAATCAGAGCATCTTTCCAAGCATCTGTTGTAGTATTAGGCAATGGATTTGCAGCGGCAAGGGCGATATTGCTCATCTGCAGATTGGCTCCCCCGTTACTTATCGTACCGTTAATAGCCGCTGTCGATGAAAATTTGCCATACTTTGCCTTGTTAAACATCATACTGTCAGGGATATTGGGCCATCTAGCTTGACTTAGCGATGTATTATTTCCCGCAGCATCCGTGTAATAGACAATGTTGCCATAACCGTTCTGGTAATCCCACAGCATAGGTGCCGAATAGATACCAGCATCTGCTGTGGGCGTCCAACCAGTGACCAAATCACCTCCGGACACGGTTACGTTGTCACCATTGTAGTTCTGAAACGTCACCCCATTACTTTTTGGTGTGACTGTTTCACGGTAAACACCGGCCATAATTTTGACTTTGTCGCCAGAAGCCGCAATATCGGCAGCTTTTTGGATCGTCTTAAAAGCTGTCGATGCGGACTGACCATTGTTAGCGTCGTTACCATTCGTGCCATCAACGTAGAAGTTTGTTGCCGTCGATGCAAACGCTTTGGCCGGTATCGATAAAACTGGTGAACAAATCATTAGCAACGCTAACACCAAGGCCATCCATTTGTAAGTCTTAGTTACACTTGCTTGAAGCATTCTCATTACCTCCTATGTATAATTCATCCTTCTGACGATCGTGCTCTAGCTTCTTTTTTGGAAATCAGTCAGTTGAAAGCGTTACCAATAATTAAAAAAATATAATCAGAGTTTGCTGACAGATTCTTGTCTCCAAAGCTTAGTATTCTTGATGCTGTATGCGATAGGCTGCCCGCAGGCAGCAACTGCAGCCTCACGGGCAAACCTGAACTGCCGGAGTAACTATCCCCGTTGATTCGTGATCTTAAACCGGAATTGACTTTCCATACTTGCGCTGACGCTTTGCGATTACACACCGGTTGCAGCCTTTACTTCCCTCCTTGCGGCGTTTAATCGTCGTTGTATGCCCTTATTATTGGGGGAAAATTGTACAAATAACTACTGTAATAAATGAAAAACACTCCACTTTTCTCCCGTACAATCCCGAAAACACTGTATTTTCAACTAAACATGAAAAAAGAAAAGCTTTCCGGGCACTTATACAATGGCCAGCTTCCGGGGCGTACCATATTGCTCGCAAGCCTGGAAAGCGAGACGCCGGATTCAAACAATTTCGAAACGAAATTCAGAGGCTATCTCCGGTTTCAGATTTTTACAGTTCAATAACACACGATAAAACTGATGGCTTACATGGTAATGATTAACTACCGTTATAGTCTCTACGTCCACATTCCACGCCTCCGGATCGTAGTTCAACATCACAGGGCCTATCTGAAGTCGTCCTGAACCTGCCTCTTGGGGCAACCTACTACTGATGAACACTTCCTGAAAGGATGCGGGCACCTGGGAAAAGGCCGCCTTATCTGAGATGACTAACTGAGGAATCTCATTCTTGGATCGGCTCCATACAAATTTACGAGTGAAACGTTTCAATGAAGCGCAATCATAAGCTTTTGTTAGATCCAGCAGGACCTCAACTTCATTTTCTGATATTTCGCTGAACAGAATCTCCGACCGGTACGATTTTCCAAACCCTTGTCTGCAACCGTCTACGATAGGGACAGAATGACCATGAGAGCCTGCATTGATCAACTCATACCGATACTTAGGTTGAAAATACTGTTTGGTATAGACACCAATGCCGGTGTCTGCCAGTACATTCTCGCCATCCACATGGATTATAAAATGCCCCAAATCATTATGGTTGTGTGGCTCTTCATTATATCCGCCTTTGGCAGCAAAGGCATACGTGCGTCCTTCCGCATAGCTGACTTTGGAAATCACCCACTGATTACCGGTGAATATTTGTTCCCGAATCCCTTGCTGATTTTCTTCAGAAACCAGCCGGTCCGGTGACCATAGCATGAGTCTGGAGGCATCGAGCCAACTGCATGCAGACGGGTCCAACCAATAGGCATCGGAGGGCAGTTGAAGTGCAGGCACATAGCTTTGCAAGCGATGAAGGAGTCCTGTACTCATCCGAACTTCGTCGGCTGAATCCGAGAAATTGACCACTTTTCCGCCGGACAACATACACAATTGAGGGAATTGCGATATGCTTCCTACCTTGGCATCCTCAAGGAGCGAGATTCGTCCTTGTGTACGCTCTTTCAACAATTCAGCGAAATAAACAAAATGAGAGAAGCCGTAATGCCAGTACGCCGGTCCCTCCGGGGTCGCCCCTTGCTCGTCAAAGCCTGACAAGTAATTTCGGAGTACACCAAGCACACGCCAGATCATACCTGCAAGTTTCTCGCTATCATCGATCAAGTAAATCGCTGCAGCTCCAATGCTGGACGAGCAGACTGCAGGCCAATTATTGGTTTTCAGCTCCCAGTTTTGAGGAAGGGGGCTATGGAAATAGACTTGAAATATGCGCCGATCGATCTCTTCCTTCACGCGATGGACGACCCACGGGTGCAATCGGTCTCCCTGCAAATGGACGATTTCCGCAAGGCTGAATGCGGTCATAGCAGCATTCAAATCCACGGTTTCGCGCGGCGGGACTGGCTGATCCCATATGCCGTTCGGATAATCGTTATGATAAAGCCCTATATGCGCAGGCAGCACCCATGTATATTCATTACATTTACCCCAAATGGCATTTTCCAAACCCGTCTTCCATTCCGGTCTGTTCTCGGTTATGGCAAGCATACTGAATGCATAGAGCCCGGCATCATATTGATTTAGCTTCGTCTGATAAATTCCTCTGTCGCCCGAATCGCCAAAAAGGGTAAATTCGGAGAAAAGCGGCGGACTAGGCGGATTTTCCATTACTTGTCTTGCCTGTTCCTCTTGCTTTAACCAATAAGATTGATATCTGGCATTTTCCCTTGCCCTCTTCCAACGTTCGGGAGATCTTGCTTCCGCGAATAGCGAATAGGACTCGTGCTTCGTTTCTTCCAAAGCATTCTTCAGTTGCCGAAGCGTCAATTGATTTAACACGTTAGTAACCCCCATATCAAGGAAATACATTAAATAATAGATGCGGATCAGACTGTACTTCCTATAAAATGAATCATGCTTACGGCAGCATAAGCTGTCTGATCACCGTAAGCATGATTCTTCAATTATGCATGAATGTTTTACTTTGTTTTCTTCCAATCATCCAACTGTTTCTGCATTTCAGCAATGACCTTATCACTGCCCGCTTGCTTCAACTTGTCTTGGAATTCTTTTAATTTGTCGTCGGCACTCACAGTACCCGTTGTCAAACCTGGCAGGTATTGGTCGATAACAGTAGCTATATTCGCAATTTCTGCAGTGACTGGGGTATTGTCGAATTTGTAACCCATTAGTGGAGATGGTTTAGCTGTCTCGTTTTCTTTCTTCGTTTGCTCCACAACGCTTGCGTCCGTACCCTCAACGAGCGAGGCATTAAACGTGTTGCCGAATACCCAGCTAGCGTTAGGGTTATAACCAGCGTCTTTGTTTATTTTAATAACGTTATCGGATACCTTCGTATAGTGCTTTCCTTCCAAACCATAACTGATTGTGTTATAAAGCTCTTTATCCGTATTCAACAAATTAATAAACATCATCGCACGATCCGGATTCTTGGAAGTCTTACTGATCGCCTGCATCGTCGTGATGATAGAGCCTGTGTTGGCGAATGTTTCTGTAATTGGTACATAAATAATATCTTGTCCGCCGTTTGCTAATTTTGTTGAAACCTCGCCGCCTGGTTTAAGAACGTTGTGGTATTGGACTACAGCTTTACCTGTTTTCTCGATGTCCGCTTTATTTTTGAGCGTCGCGGCGTTGTCATTGATATAACCTTTATCATGCCAGCTTTTCATCAAATCCAAATATTGTTTAAATTGTGGGGATTCATAGTAATTAATCACTTTGTCCGGATTCTTGAGATCAACCCCGCCAAAATTACCTGTAATTCCCTCCAGCCCGTAAGTCCGCATCATGTTGCCGAATCTTCCGAGACGATCGCTGAGGAACGGAACGACATCCTTGGATTCGCCGGCTTTCACTTTCTGTAAGAAAGGTTCAATATCTTCAAGCTTTTTAATGGAAGCTGTGTCCAAGCCGTACTTGTCTGCGAACCTCTTTTGAATCATAAATCCTTCTTTATTCGTCACCGTTTGATAGTTTGGAATTCCATAGATTTTCCCTTGAATCTTGGTTGCATCCCAGACGAATTGCGGCATTGACTTTGGAAGTGTAGGCGCATTTTTGCTGATTAGATCGTCCAGGGGCAAGAATGCTCCTTTGGATTGATTTTGCACATAGTCCCAGTTCCAGTTAGACACCCAAGCAATATCGTAATTTTCACCGGAGGCAACGACCGTATTCATCTTTTGCTTGTAGTCTGCGAATGTTTGCGGCTGCAGCTTGACAGTCGCATTAATTTTCGCCTTCGTAATTTTATTGACGGCCTCTTGCACGGTTGCCAGATCCTGCGGAATGGCGCTCAATGGGAAATTCCAAATCAACTCGACAGGAGACAATTCTGCTTTTGCCGTCGAAGTCGGACTCGTTGTTGAAGTTCCGGACTTCGTACTGCCACCGCCACACGCCGTTAAAACCAAAGCCATACTCATAGCCCCGGCAGCTACCTTAACCAATTCTCTTTTCAAATCGATTACCCCCTACTAAATGTTTTTTCGAACTGATGTAAACGCCTACATTTCATTTATATCAATTGCAGCTCCGCTAATAGCGCGCTGCAATGTGATAACGATCGTCTTAATTAACCCTTAATTGCACCAACCGTAAGACCGCTGATAAAAAATCTTTGGAACATCGGAAAAATAATCATCATCGGACCTGCCGCGAGCACCGCCATGGCCATTCTTGCCGACAGACTCGGGAAGTCCGCCATATTGATGTTGACATTGACCGTACCGATATTATTGGACAAGAAATCAATTGTACTCATAATGCGATAAAGCAGCAACTGAAGCGGGACCAGGTTAGGGTTATCTATGAACAATAAACCCAGCCACCAATCGTTCCAATACTGGAACGAGATGAACAGCCCGATCGTAACGAGAGCGGGAATCGACAATGGAAGCACCATGGTGAAAAAAATGCGCCATTCATTCGCGCCATCTATTTTAGCAGATTCGAAGATTTCAATCGGGAGTTTATCCATAAAGCCTTTCATCACCAGGATGTAAAACGGACTGAGCAAATAAGGAACAATGAGCGCCCAGAACGAATCCTTCAGGTGTAAATACTGCGTGACCAGTATATAAAACGGAACAAGTCCCCCGCTAAACAAACTTGTAAAGAAGACGTACATGGTCATGACCCGGCGATACCGGTAATCGCGCCTCGAAATCGTATAAGCCGTTAAGCTTGTGAGCAGTAAGCCGATGAACGTTCCAATAACTGTGACCAGAATCGTTATTCCATAAGCATTCAGCAATGCATCAGGAGCTTGCAAAATGATTTTGTAGGCTTGTAGGCTAAATACCTTCGGAAATAAATGATACCCTTTTTCGAGGAGAGATTTTTCATCCGTTAACGAAATGGATATGACCAGAACAAGTGGAACGATAAAAGCCAGAGATAATAGACAGAAGAACACATTGATTACTCTCGCTGACCAATTAGATCCGTTTCTTTCTAAGCCGACCGAATTTGACATAGACATTCCCCCCTTACCAAAGCGCATTATCCTCGTTTATTTTTTTGATAACCCAGTTAGCGAGCAAGACCAGAACAAAGCCAATGACGGCTTGATAAAGCCCGATTGCGGTAGACATACCAATATCGCCGACAACCTTGAGCGAACGGTACACATACGTGTCGATAACGTCTGTCGCGTTATACAGGAAGCTCGTATCGTTAGGGATAAAGTAAAACAAGCCGAAGTCGGAACGGAATATTTTACCCACATCTACGATGAATAAGATGACAATCAGCGGCGTCAGCAATGGCAGCGTGATACGGCGTATCATTTGCCACTTGGAAGCGCCGTCAATCCGGGCAGCTTCATAATAGCTCGAATCAATGGAGAGAATTCCCGCGTAGTAGATGAGCGTAGAGAACCCAACCGCTTTCCAAATTTGAGTCAGAACAATAATAAATGGCCAGTATTGCGCTTGCTCATACCATTTAATCGCCTCTTGTCCAAACATCCCCAGGATGACATTCATAAATCCATTCTGATGGTCGAGGAACCCGAATACGACGTAGCCGACAACCACCCAAGATAAGAAATAAGGCAGGAATAAAACCGTCTGATGCAATTTTATCCATTTTCTCGAAATTTCGTTCAGCAGGATCGATAGCGTCAATGCAATAACCAACGTTAAGAGAATAAAAGAAACATTGTAAAGAATCGTATTGCGTGTAACCGTGAATGCAGCATCCGATTTAAAAAAGAACTGAAAGTTTTTAAATCCTACCCATTCGCTTCCCCATATGCCAAGATCGTACCGATAATTTTTGAAAGCAATCACTAAACCAATCATGGGCAAGTAATTGAAAATCAATTTATACAGAATTGCCGGCAATGACATGACGAACAATTCCCGATTACGCTTGAAGTGTTTCCACTCCGTCTTTAGCATTTGCTCCCCTCCTTGTGTGTTCAACCTTTGTTGTATGCCCTTATTATCACGATAAAACTGTATAAATTACTACTGTAATAAATGAAAAACGCTCTACTTTTCCCCCGCACAATACCGAAAACACTGTATTTTCAATAAATCCCCCGTTTATCCATAGAAAAAAAGCTTTCCAGGGGCTTATGTGCCCTAGAAAGCTTATTCATCGATGACTCTCTTGAAACGGTATTCTTTCGGCGTCGTACCAAACTTTTTCTTAAAAAGCTTAAAAAAATAGCTTTCATTACTATAACCGACCATTTCCATAATACGATTGATGCTGTAATCGCTGGTTTCTAACAATAGCAGCGACTTCTGCAAGCGGACATCATTCATGTATTCACTGATCGATTTCGATTCATACAATCTAAATTGTTTACTCACATGTGCAGATGACAACTTCATTGCGGTAGAAATGCTTTGAAGGCTCAAATTCAAATCTTGATATTGTTCCTCGATCATTTCTTTGATGGTATCGATCAAGATCTGATTGGACTGTACTTTGACATCTTGGGAGCGCTGCTTCTGAATTTCTTGAAAGATCTCCAGAAAAAGGGCATATATCGGTTCCAGTGTTTCCTGCTTCAGTACGTACTGAAACTGCCATTTTAAGTCCAAATTGATTTGCCTGACGGCACGGCTATTCATTTCCCTCACCGCGTTGTTGACTAGAGCCAATAAATGCAGGATCGAATACATCATATTGTTATAATGCATTTCTCTTGATTGTTGAAACAATAGCTCCAATTGTTCTTTATAATCCTTTTCTTGGCCAGACATAATCGCTTCGGTAAATTTTTTCTCAGCATCAGCCGGGAACTGAAACGTAATATTTTCTTTATTATTTTGTACGAGCTCTGGTGTAATAACACTTCCCTTTCCGAAGATCATTCGATAAGATGCATTTTCCATGACATGACCATATTGCTGTGATATCTGTTGATATGGATCCACCGCGTCCCCGATTGAAACGGTAAGTGAAATCCCGTAGTACTGAAAGAGGGTTTGTTGAAGCTCCTTCACTATTTTATTCAAGTCAACCTTTTGCTGCGTACCAACGAGTAAAACAAAATGATCATTTCTCATAGACACAACTTCACAACTCATGCTCTTGGATACATGCTCCTTGGCAATGTTGGTAATCGCGAACTTATAAAGTCTCTTCTCGGAATCACTCGTCTCTGATTCATATTCGTGGAAATCATCGATTAGCAGCACACACACACGCAAAGGCTGGCTTAGATCAATATCCCAATCGACCTGCTGAATTTCTTCCGGCGTAGGTAAACTTGCATCTGAAATAAGTCTCCTCAAAGCGAAGGTTTTGAGCGCATCTTTGGTAATATGCTCTTCCTTTTCGTGCTTAATTAATTTATGCATGGCTTCTTGATATTCCGACGATATGAACTTCAGTTCATCCAGATCGGACCGCGTTTCTAATCCTTTGCGGCGGTTACCTGACATTTGCTCCAACATATTATTAATCGGACGATACAGTTTATACGCAATTATAAATGAGCCTATTACTGAAAAAATTAAAAATCCTACGATGATGGCCAAAGAGATCGTTCGCATTTTGCTCAGCTTTCCGAGTACGTTGTCGTAGGGCTGTACGCTAGCAATAGTCAAGTGGCTTTTGCTCGACGACATGAAGCTTATTATTGATTTGTCTTTTCCTGTGCCATAAACAAAATAATCCTGTGTTTCACCGGCATTAATCTTGTCTTGAATCGCCTTCCTGATAGCCTCAGAGGCAGTATAATTGCCCTGCGGCTGTGTCACTAACGGAATCCCAGCCGTATCTGTAATAAAAATTGTACCTCTTATCTCCGCCGTAACTTTGTTAATATTATCAATGTTATCAAACAGCCAAGACGGCTTTGCTGTAACAATCAACTTACTTCCTGCCCTATTTTCATAAAGAAACATCGAGAATACCGGAGTAGCCATTGTTTCATTTGCGAGCGGGACAAATGTCAGCATCGGAATGTCTTTCTGAGAATGAATGTACGTATCGATCACACCGTTCATTCCGTCATCCTGACAATTAAGGCTGCTCAAGGTCGAATAATAACAACCCGTTTTGGCATTATAGATCGTTATACTTTGCAGAAATGATGAGTTCGTAACCGTTTTTTCAAGTCTGTTTAATTTTTGTACAAGCTCACCTTTATCCATATCTGCGATATTTGACAAATAGACAACATCTGGATCAAATTTTGTCGAAACAGTAATATTTTTCATAGTTTCATGCATATAGTCAATATTATATTTGATTTGCGACAGTACCTTTAAGTCCGCTTGCTGCTGCATTTGGATCATGGTCTTGTCCGAAATGTAATAAAGAAGCGTAGTACTTACAGATAAAAACACCACCATCAGCAAAGTAATGGAAAGAAGCAGCTTAAACAAATACTTTCTTGACTTATACATACGAAGTAGTTTCATATTCGGCCTCTCTAACTATTATGTCTAAATCAATGTTATCCATACTCATACTTATAGCTTAAACTGCTATCCTACCACAACTTTAATATACTTGACTAATATTATAATACCATCTCTATGTTTCATCAAATCGGACTGAATCTCTCAGACAGAGAACTTCAGTCCGATTTGATTATGGTAATTCTCATTTTTTCATGATGCCGATCATCCCCTATTTTCCTAATCAGATTCGGCTAACAGATTGTCAATTTCGGTCGCGGCACGGTCCAAGCCATCCTTGGCTGGCAGTTCACCCAAAAATATTTTACGCAAATATATTCCGCTGCTTACTTCCTTTCATAATAACCATGTTCTCGCCGCTTATAATGGAAGAAGGGCCGCTGCCGTTTGAAAAAGGAACAGGTATCGTCAGTTTAAGAGCTCGCTCCAGCTCCACATCATTCACATTCAACGGCAGCGAGTAAAATTGATTATGATAAAAGCCACGATCATAGTCTGCCGGCGGGATTTCGCACTAATTTCCTCGGAATTCAACCATTATTGGAAAATGCTTTCTGCACGGTATTATTCCTACACGTAAAGCAGGACAGATTATTATTACGGGACTGCGTACGTCGGACGGGATCGTCATCACCGTTTCCGATAACGGGCAAGGGATTCCTGACGCTCAGCTCGTTAGTCTTCAGTAAAAACTGGCCAGCGGGGTTAATTTAGAGGAAAAGCATATTGGTTTAAAAAACTTAAATAAACGGATTAAATTACTATTTGGCGATGAATACGGGGTGTTCATTTCTGGATATTTACACAAAGGCACAGCCGTATTTATCGTTATTCCTGAAAATAAAGACATCCATGACATCGTGTAAGTCGCATTAAATAAGAACAGCCGGTTAAGAGTCGCTTGACTCCTAACCGGCTGTTCTTACGATGATTGAAACATTGGAATTCAACTCCTCCAATCATTCATCTGATAATAGCAGCATTTCTACAACTAAATAGTAGACGATTTATATTGTTTAAACAATCAGCATAAAAACAATCTTCATAATAGCAGGATTACATGATAAATAAGCAAGATTATTACTTCATCTAATTTAAAATTCAATTTACACTATAGATTGAGAGATGGATGTCACTTACCATCCCATGACTTCGAGATAAGGGGCGAGAAACATGAACAATCAATTAGAAGTTCAAATGTCGTGGTGGGCCATGGATAATCTGGATGTTTTTGCAGGAAACGCACTGTCCGACGAAGCGAAAATAGCCTTAATCGCTAGCAATGGTTATGACGGCATTAATGGATTCCTTCCTTCACCAGAGAAAGCTGATTATTGGAAGCATCTATTAGACAAGTATCACCTTTCGTTCAGTGTAAACGCTTACCCAAGATCGGTTGAGGATTTGGCTGATTTCCTAGAAAGAGCAAAAGCCTTTGGTGGTATTGGATTTATTAATGCACAAGTCATGCAACCATTCATGACAGGTCAATCTGCCATTCAGCTCTTGAAGGGAATTGAGCAACTGTCTCAAGATGCGGGAATTCCTGTTTTCATTGAAACACATAGGGGTACGATCACCCAAGATTTAATACGTACCGTTGAGTACGTTAGGGAACTAAAGTCTCTACCTTTAACAATCGACTTTTCCCATTATATCGTCGCTGGGGAACTGCATACGGTTTCTCAAGAAGCGGACGAGTTACTGCTTTCGTTACTTTCGAACACTTCTAGTATACATACACGAATATCGAACGGAGAGCAAATACAGATTGACCCTGGTGAGGAAGAAAATCATCCGATGTTCTCCCATTTTAAGAAATGGTGGCAATTGGGAATGAAAAATTGGATGCTTCAAGCTAATACAAATGATGTATTCCCGGTCGTAATTGAACTAGGTCCACCACCATATGCAATAACGACGAATGAAGCAAGCGGGAGAAACAAAGAGATTAGTGACCGATGGCGGCAATCTCTGTACTTACAGCGTGTAGTAAGAGAACTATGGAGCACGATCAATCGATAATGGGAGGTTAACGAAAATGTCAGGAAACAGAGCTGTTGTATACAGTAAGCCAGGTAGTGTAGAGGTGAGAAATACGGATTATCCAGATTTGGTGCTTAAGGATGGTCCAGGCGTCAATCCATTGAATGTGGGTCGCAAATGTGAGCATGGCGTCATTCTTAAAGTCGTTACAACGAATATTTGCGGCAGCGACCAACACATGGTTAGAGGTAGAACGACAGCACCATCTGGCCTCATTTTAGGTCATGAAATTACTGGCGAGGTAATTGAAGTTGGACGCGATGTGGAATTTATTAAAAAGGGAGATCTCGTCTCCGTCCCTTTCAATATTGCCTGTGGTCGTTGTAGAAGCTGTAAAGAACGAAATACAAATGTATGTCTAAATGTCAATCCGGATCGTCCAGGTTCCGCATATGGTTATGTCGATATGGGAGGTTGGGTCGGAGGGCAATCGGAATATGTGATGGTGCCATATGCAGATTTTCAATTATTAAAGTTTCCGGATAAAGAACAAGCGATGGAAAAAATCCTTGATCTAACCATGCTTTCTGATATTTTCCCAACGGGTTATCATGGTGCTGTTAGTGCAGGTGTGCGTCCAGGATCAACCGTATATGTTGCTGGCGCGGGTCCAGTAGGTCTTGCAGCGGCACACTCTGCTCAGTTGCTGGGAGCTGCCGTTGTTATTGTCGGTGATTTAAATGCGGAACGTCTTGCACAAGCGAAAAGTTTTGGTTGTGAAACGGTTAATCTACGTGAAAATGGTGACTTGGCCGGACAAATTGATCAAATATTGGGCTCTCCTGAAGTGGATTCAGCTATCGATTGCGTAGGTTTTGAAGCTCATGGACATGGGAAATCTCATGGTGAAGCGCCAGCTACCGTGCTGAATTCAATTATGGAAGTAACACGCGCGGGAGGAAGCTTGGGAATTCCAGGGCTATATGTGACTGGCGATCCAGGTGCTGTTGACGAAGATTCAAAAATTGGTACACTAAAAATTCGTTTCGGACTTGGTTGGGCAAAATCCCATACCTTCGTTACAGGTCAGACACCTGTCATGAAATACCATAGAGATTTGATGATGGCTATTCTTAGCGGCAGAGCACAAATTGCTAAAGCTGTAAATGCAACACTTATTTCATTGAATGATGCTCCGAAAGCTTATCAAGATTTTGATCGAGGCGTTTCGCGGAAATTTGTTATTGATCCACATGGCCTTGTTAAATAATTAATCCCAATGAACAAAGTGGGCAGGCATAATGGAAACTACCTTGCTGCACTTTGTTCATTTTTTTACTGTCTTCCACAATGAGTTTCAGCCGCTCATTTACATAGCTGCGCCTCTTCCGATTCCACTCGTTGATCCCGTTACCAATGCAATTTTCCCACGTAAATCTTCCACATGCTCACCTCTTCAATTCATCTATATATTCAGGCATCGAAATAACACGGCTCTCCAAACGCGACTTCTCCGCGGCGAATGCAATAAGATGGCTTTTAACGGAAACATCTGCACTGGTAAGTCCTTTTTCCTTACCCTCACTTTGAACTAGGCGTACGAAGTCTCGCATAATACCCGTATCTCCACCCCCATGCCCTTCCATGTCCACTTCAAGATTAATGACTTCTGTCCCCCGAGTTATGAAGCTAGTCACTTCAATGATGTTCTTCTCCATATCGCCTCTGATCTGGCCGTGTGTGCCCATCAGCTTCACCGATCTGCCCCCTTCATAGGTAAAGGCACTCATCGTAAATGCGACTGTCACTTCATTAGCGAATTCCAAATTGACTACTTGGTGATCTACCACATTGTTATCGCAATGATAGACACATCTTCCGTAAGGGCCTTTCTTCAATTCGCGAAGTACACCCTCATCGCTCGTGTCATTGCTGACAACCGATCGCAATACTTCTCCCACCCAATCATCTCGTTCAATATACATTCTCGGTGCATAATATGGGCATTCATCCTTAACTGGGCACCCGTCCAAACAGTATCTAGGCGCACCCTCTGGTGCATTTTCTTTACGAAAATGGGTCAATGAGCCAAATGAGGAAACTTTCGTACAGTCTGCATCAACCAACCACTGTAGAATATCCATGTCATGGCAACTTTTTGCCAGAATCATCGGGCTCGAAACTTCCGAATCCCTCCAGTTGCCCCGGACAAAGCTGTGAGCTTGATGACGATGCTCCACATTTTCCGTATGTTGAATCGAAATGAGTTTACCTATTTTGCCATCTGTAATGATCTTTTTGATTGTCGCGAAAAAATCCGTATAGCGGAGCACATGGCAAATTGAAAATACACGATTATATTTCTCGGCATATTCGCCCATTATGATGCATTCCAATGGATCCGGTGACATAGGTTTTTCCAAGAGTACATGGTAGCCTTTTTGGAGCGCCTTAATCGCAGGTATAAAATGCATATTATCCTGTGTGCAGATCAAAATAGCATCAGCCAGTTTCGGCCCTGAAAGGAGTTCTTCCCAGCTTGAGAAACTGTTCTCATCTTGAATGCTGTGTGCTTTTTGAAAGTGTTCCCTTCGTTCAGGATCAACATCTGCAAAAGCAACGAATTGAATTTCCTCGGGATATTTCAAAGCATAGGGAGCATAGGCACCCGCACCTCTTTGCCCAGCTCCGATTAATGCTGCAGTAATTTTCTTCATTCGATGTCTCTCCTTTTATCTATTTAGGTTGATCGTGAATCGTATGAATTCGTCCTATCATATAGGAACTGCAGGCCCAGACGAACGCCATGCGTAATTCCTTTTTTTCTAGGTTTCTTCCACAATGATCGAGATGATTGTAAATGTTCACTACGAGGATAGGATGGTCTCGGAACTGTTCTACTGCGAATCGAACGCAGCCGCTCGCGGAATTTTTGAAATGTATCCCAAATCAATGTTCGGTATTCAAAAAGGGAGGATAGTAGAACTACCATCCTCCTGAAGTACTCGTATTGCAAATGGGTTGCTTTTCTTAATGATTTCCTGACTGATCATGAGGTACTGTGACGGTTACAGAAGTATCCGTTTTGTTGCCTGCTTTGTCGGTTGCCGTGTAGGTTATGGTATAGATGCGTCCTTTTTCTGCACGCAAACTAAATGAAGTGGCCGCAGCACCGATATTAGCCCCAATGTCACCTTCTCCGCTATCCGATTGATTGATCGTAATGGAGGTTAACACCACAGATGCAACACCTGACACAGCATCGCTCGAATTCAGCGTGGCATTAATCGTTACCATTTTATGATTCGCCGGCCATATCGACGTTTTATCTAATTGAACGGTTAATATTGGAGCCGTTTTGTCAATCTTGAACTCGATGGTTTTAATCGATTCTACATTGCCTGCTAGATCCGTGCTGCGATAACCGACCTTATAGTTCCCTTCACCAAAGGCAGGAATGGAACCGGTATAGGTAATCCAACCCCCGTCATTCACTTGGTATTCTGTTTTCGCCATGCCATAAACATTGTCACTTACAGATAAGCTTACCGTTACATCCGACGTATACCATCCGTTGCTGCCATTAGGTGTAGCCGGACTTAAAGTTGCGATACTTACGGGTGCAATCTTATCAATATTGCTTACGACAATGCTAGTTACATTGGATACGTTGCCCACCGCATCCGTTCCTCTTGCATACACCGTATCATTTGCCGAAAGGACAACAGGTACAGTATAAGCTGTCCATGTGCCGCTTTCGCCCACTTTGTATTCTTTCACCGCTGCGGCAGCCGGATAGCTGATCGTTACTGTAACGTCGTTGTTAGTAGGTGCTGTAATATCTGCAGCCAATGTCGCATCCGCCGGAGGTGTCATTTCAATTTCCACTCCGTTGATTGCCACTTCAAGCAGATCAAGGGTAGCGGAGTTACCGCCATCAGGAAAGTAAAGTCTTACATATTTGGATTCTGCTTGTACTGTGAAAATATTAGAGAAACCAAAGTAAGCGCCACCTGTCGGCGAAGTAACCGTGCTGATTGTATGCCAGTCTGCGCCATCTGCACTTGTCTGAATTTCAATTTTCTTCGGGGTGTTGAAATAGTTCTGGTTTGATGAGTTAAAATTAATTTCTACATTTTTGATATCGGCTTTATTCTTCAATTCAAATGCAATCCATGATGCTCCAGATCCAGAAACAGACCATTTTGAGCTGTCAAATAAAGTGCCTTCAATCAATTTACCATCAATGACTTTATCAGGTGTATTGCTGCCTTGAGTTCCGCTAGCTGTAACCGTTGCTCCTATAGCTACATTGTCATAAGGATAAAGATCCAGATAAACCCTATTGCTGGTAAATGTTTGACCATCCAATTCAACCTCAGCCCATATTGCAGCTCTTGTCAACTGAGTTACGTGTTTTGGAATAGCTTTACCATTAGCAAATGTAACGATGTCACTTTCTTGTATGGCAATCGGTTGGTATTTCGTTCCCCCGTCTAGATCGACGATACCAGATTTCATCGTGACTGTTGCAGCACCAAGTCCAATTGCGCCACCTTTTAAGGAACGTCCCTCAAGTCTGTAATTTAATACGTCATAGCTAGGAAACTCCCCGTAAACTTCCCGGTCCTCAATCCATAACGAAGCACCAATCATCGTATCTTTCACATAAATTCTGCCGTTCTTAATCGAAACGTTAAGAACATCCGACTTCTGAACACCATCATAGGTTCCGTTTACGGTAATAGATGCCGTACCATTGTTTACCGCATGAACGATACCGTTAGAATCAACCGTTGCTACGTTTTGGTTACTGCTGTTAAATGATATCATTCCTTGCTCGAAACGAACTTTCAATGCGGGATAAGTCATATATCCTTCGACATTGATTTGCAATGAGTCTAATGACAATTGTTTGCCTGTCGTAATCAAATTCGTGAGCTTATACTTTCTTTGGGGACTATTCGTAACTATTTTCACGATCGTATCCACTTGGTCACGCACTACGCCGGTTAAGTCAACCGTAACGCTCGTGCCAGATTGTGTAAAGTTTAATGGTTGATCTTCGTTGAGCCATGAAATGCTTGTAACATTATTATTCACTGGGCTAATGGTAAGAGAATTCCCACTGTACCCCTGTTTACCGTCTGGTCCAACCATCAGATGTAAATAAATATTGTTATCTCTGGAAGTTGCATAACCCCAGCTAGGTCCTTTGCCGCTTTCAAAATTCTTAATATTTCCTTTCCCGTCATCCGTATATCCGAAGCCGCTCAAGAAATACGGCATCGTTCCTGTCGTAGATTCATGTCTTTCCGGCTTGCCTTTCGGTGCAAACCATGCTGCGAGCCCTTCGCGAATATCGATAAATTCCTGCACCGATTTCGGGTATCTTGTTGCAATATCTTCTGGGCTATCCCAGTTGGGTCCCCGGCTCATCAGTGGCATCTGGTCGTTATTATCCACAAAGCCTCTGCCAGCATTCATGATCATTTCCTTTGCGACGATCCTATAATCATCTCGCCTTGCATAGTAAGGCGTGTAGTTATTTTTGGTCACAACCGATTTCCATGGTTCAGCAATGGTTCTCTTAGTCAGATTAGAGCCGCCGCCACCAGCAAACATACCGCTTGACTCAGAAGTTCTGAGGTCGGGATCACCATATTCATCCGTCCATGCATTTGAATTAATAATTATTTCGTCGCTATAGTTGCGCACAATACTATACATTACGTCATAATTGGCATTAGGCATCGCCTGAGGACCATCAAAATAGAGGTATGCTGGATCATAACGTAAAATGAGATCTTCAACATTCTGCACAAACACATCGGTGGAATTATGCGCTAAACCGCCACCCTCAGTTGCATAATAAAGACCAAATTTCATACCATAGCGTTTTACTGCTTCCTCATAGGGTTTAAGGCCATCTATAACCTTACCATTACCATCCTTCGGCAAATACAGATTGCGGATATGCAATGGATCTGCAAATTTTGACGGCCAGTAATAATTCTGTTGTAACGATTCCACAGAAACCAAGGAGTGCCCCTCTGCCTTCGCTCGTTGCGCCCACAGGTCAGCGGAATAATTGGGGTCTACAAACCAGTTGTAAATTGGAATACAATGGCTGAGGGCTGAAACTCTTCCTTCTTCAAACCACTTGTTGGGGCGATCCTGTACTTCAATCGTGAATGCCTTTGTTGCCGTGGCACTGTCGCTGTCTGTAACTTTAATAGTAAAGGAATATGTTCCCTGATCAGCATTGACGAAACCATCGATCGTTCCGTCCGTTTTCAGGGATAATCCACCCGGCAGAGCACCGCTCTGCACACTCCAAGCATAGCCCGGCTTGCCGCCGTTAGCTATAAAACGAAAAGGAGAAGCTGAAAGACTATGCTTAGTCGTATAGTTAGATACATTCCAAACATAAGGCCATTCTGTATAACCTTTTGGGAGCACATTTGTCGGCAGTCCGCTGCCTTCTTCACTGTCATCGCTGCTTAACTCACGTGTATCGATCGATAATGCACTGTTCTCACCTGTAACGGAATAAGTAAGGTTGTCTATTTTGTTGCCATTACTATCGGTAACACGGCCATAAAAACCGAAATAATAAACATTCACATCCTGCGCAATGGCCACTCCATTAGCATTCAAATCCTCTGTGTATGTGTGCTTCATCTGCAACAGGATTTTATTCCAGCCCGCCTTCAATTTAATATTTGCGATTGTCATATCCTTCTGTACTTCAGATGGTATTGACGGTTTGGTTACCGCGATATCATTGACAAACAAACGGTGTTGTCCGCTGGATCCAAATCGAAACTGGACACTTTGCGCGGTTGGGCTGTAAACGTAGGTGTGTGCATATGCATATTTGTTCCGAGTATCGATGCCTTTTTTCACGGTATAATAGCCGTACAAATCCTGATAATCATCATAGTTTCTGTTCCAGAGACGATCATCAAAGTACTCCCAGCTCTTGCTGCTACCATTGCCGGCAAGGGCTTCTCCAGCTTTCGGTATAATATGGGCTAGTGGTTCTGGGGCTACTGGATCCGGAATGTTCCCATCGCCGTCAAAAACATTGACTTCAGTAAAGCCCAGACCCACATTCTTATTATTTTTCTGTCCGTCGTGTACAATCAACAGTTCCACCTTAGTAACACTGTTTACTGGCTGTTCAAGCGTTGCTACGCCAGGGTTCTGTCCCATTGGATCGATATTGGTGATTGATCCCGTTTGTAAGACATTATTATTCGCATCCTTTAACGTGTAGTTCACCTTTTGGACATCCGATATACCTTGCGGCCAAGCAGCATTGTTTCGGTCAAATACCTCAATTTGTTTCACTTTGATCGGTTGATTCCAAGTCAAGTTTAACGTTGGTGCAGGATCCCAAGTCGGCCAAGAAGACGGTGCACCACCCGTATCCATCATCTGAGAAACCCACTCAGTACTCTTATTACCATCAATAGCGAATTTCGGTAACACCGATGAGGAATCAGTTCCGCTAGGGAAATTGGTAGCACTTGTTTTCCACGTGGAGCTTGCAGTCGCGGTGGCTACTCTAGCCCAGTTTCCGTCTATCGGTCTTTCAATCGTGTTGTCGGAAAGAGAATATGCATATACGCCTAACTCGCTGATACCTGTTATGCTTGGATATGGGATGAGGCCTTTATCAATTTCAACCTTCATTTCTACCACATTTTCAAGTGCTGTATTCGCATTGAAAACCGTTGGCTCAGCTGGATTGTTAGACGTACTATTCACTTTGATGGGGAGAGATGTTGTGCCATCGTTAAATTTAAATGTGAGGTGATAATACTGATTGACATGCCTGCCATCGCCCCACTGTGCAATCGTAACATTACTTATTTTTATAGGCGCTGACCACTTATAATTCAACCAAGGTGCATTGTCATTCTCAGTAACCCATTGATTTCTCGTGCTTCCGTCAGAAGCAAAAATGGGTGGATTTGTTGAAAAAGTCGCTGATGAAGCTGTAATTTGTGCCGTCGGTGCCAAATTTAGGTTCTCTGGAATGACTGTGCCATATAAGTCGTCCGCTACTGCCGTATCAAAGGGACCAGCTAACAGCCAGCTATTTATAAACGGCGCGTTACCTGGTGCCTGCTGTGCATCTACCACTGGAACATTCGATCCAAAGTTGAATATTCCCACTGCAATTGATGTTGCCAGATAAATGGAAAACATTTTTTTGACTCGCTTTTTCAGTTTCATTCCAAACCCCTTTTCATTTTAATTTTTTCATTATTAGCATGGTCGCGACACAAGGCTCATTGTGAGCGTTTACAAACTTCTTTTTTTATCAAGCAGACTTCCTCTGTATTACGAGAAGGAAGTCTGCAGTGGTTGGACTCTATTTGTTTGTAGCTTTCCAAGCATCAAGTTGTTTTTGCTTTTCAGCGATGATCTTGTCTGAGCCAGCTTGTTTCAATTTATCAATAAATTGCGGCAAGTACTTATCAGGATCGATGGAACCTGAAGCTAAAGCATAATAAAGCTCAGCAATAGCAGCATCGGTGTTCGCCTTTTCAGCCTTCACAGGTGTAAAGTCAAATACAAATCCTAACGCATTGGAAGGTTTGGCATTTTTATTAAGATCTATCCACATTTGCATAGATTTTTGATCGTTCCCTTTAGCGTCACCCTCTGATAAATAAGTGAGTGTCATATTGCCGAATTCCCAAGGAGCAAAGATTTGGTATCCGCCGTCTTTGTTCGTTTCAATCCGGTTAACATCGACTTTCTTGTAATGTTTACCCTCAACTCCCCAGACAAGTGTGTTGTACACCTCTTTGTCGGTGTTAAGAAGATTGAGGAACATCATAGCTCTTTCTTTATTTGGCGAATTTGCAGAGATGGCCGTGATCGTTGCTGAAGCTTTATCGGTTGTAAGCAGCGGCTTCACGAACTGGAAGTCATAAGACTGTATATCTGGATTGAAGCTGGACATTCTTCCTGATGGTGTCAAGCCAGCTTCTACAGATGCTATGGAGTCAATATCGATCTGGCCCATCATAAGTGCGTTCTTTCCAGCCTTCCGATCTGCTGCGGTTTCTTTTAAGGTTGCAGCGTCTTTCCTTAAGTATCCTTTCGTATACCAATCTCTCATCATCGTTACATAAGCTTTGAATTCTGGTGTCTCATACTGATTGACAACTTTGCCTCCATCTTTTAAGTAAAGATCTCCTGGAGTCTTAGGATCGCCTAAAGTCTCCATGCCGAACATTGGCGGAGCAGTAAGGAACGGATCGATCTGTTGGCTATATTCCCAAGGAATAAGATTAGGCTCGTTCTTCTTGACTGTTTCTAGGAAAGGGGTTAGATCCGATAATTTAGTGACGGACTTCCAGTCTATTTTATATTTATCCGCTACTGCTTTTTGTATTTCATAGCCGTACCCTGCGGTTGACTGTTGGAAGACTGGTACACCATAAATTTTCCCTTTTACTTTTACTGCATTCCAAAACATATCAGGAATACCGCTCTTCATGGCTGGATATTTAGCAATCAATTCATCCAATGGGGCATAAGCGCCATTCGCAACATTTTGAAAGTAATTGTTAAAGTTTCCTGCTGTCCAGACAAGATCGTAGGGCTCGCCAGAAGCCATGACGACCTTCATTTTCTCTTCGTAAGCGCCCCAATCAATGAGCTTAAGGTGAACCTTGGCGTTAATTTTCGGCTGAATAAGCTTATTCACGGCATCTTCTACGGTCTGCAAATCCTTCTGTGGCGAGTTCGGGAAGTAATACGTAAGCTCAACAGGCGCTAATGGAGTTGCTGTGGGTTGAACCGCCGCATCCGTAGCTTTCGGTGCAGGAGTTGCAGTCGTCGTCGTCGTTGTATCCGTTTGTTTTCCACATCCAGCGAGTGCGATAGAGAAACCAAGACTCAGCACACCAAGTGTCTTTGCCATCTTCTTCGTTCTGTTCATTGTCAGACCTCCATATTTGTTTATATATGCTATACGAGCCCAAGCCCGATAAAGCCACACCTTAAGATTTCACTGCGCCTAGCGTAAGTCCTTTGACGAAATATTTCTGCAAATAAGGGTAAGCAAGTACGATCGGCCCCACTGAAATGATACATGTTGCCATCCTGGCTGTCTCGTCGGGTTGGGCGGCTGCCGCCTTCGCAGTCAAAGCATTCCCTTGGAGGAAAGCGATGTTGTTCATAATGGACTGAAGTAGAAACTGCAACGTGTACAGCTTGCCGTCCTCAATGAATAATGCCGCAGTAAACCAGTCGTTCCAAAGAAAGACCGCAGTGAAAAGACCGATGGTTGCGAGCACTGGCGTCGATAGAGGTACCACCAGCTTGATAAAAGTATGAAACTCACCCGAACCATCTATTCTTGCAGACTCTATAATCGATTCTGGAATTGAGGCTTTAAAAAAATTCCTCATGATAAGAACATTGACCGATGAAACTAAGTAAGGTACGAAAAGCACATATAGTGTATCTTTCAGGTGAAGATACTTTGAGAGCAGAATATACCAAGGTACTAATCCTCCGTTGAACAATAAGCAGAATACAACTAAGAAGGACACGATATGCCTATACTTCACTTCATTTCTTGAAAGGCTATATGCAAACAAAGACGAGATAATAAGATGCAAAAGTGTACCTGCGAGTGTAACGATGATGGTGACAAGGAAGGCTCTGACTATGGGTGAGTTCCCATTAAGTATGAATTGGTAAGCATTCAGACTAAATTTCAAGGGAATGAGATGATAGCCGAACTGGAATATAGACTGCTCGTCTGATAAGGAGATGGAAAGTACAACAAGCAGCGGAATCAGACATAAAGCGCAATACACCATAAAACTTAAATTAATTACAGTGCTGGATATCGTAAATCGTTTGTTCATTCTATCACCCTCCTAAAACAATGCGCTGTCACGATCATAGAGTCTGATCAAAAAGTTTGATGCAAGAACCAGGACAAATCCAACGCATGATTGGTACAATCCTACAGCAGAAGACATCCCAAAATCGCTCATACTTTTCAAAGATCTGTAAACATAGGTGTCGATTACATTCGTGGTACTGAACAATACGCCTGACTCCTTGGGCAGGTTATAGAACAGTCCCCAATCCCCAAATGCAGCGTAAAAGATTTTCCCAGCCTGAAGAAGCAGTAAAGTGAGCGTGATCGGTACCAGCATGGGGATCGTAATCTTGATGGCTTGTTGAAACTTGCTTGCCCCATCCATTTTTGCAGCTTCATAATACTCGGTGGAAATCCCTGCAATTCCTGCCGCAAAAATGACCGAGAAGTAACCGATGTTCTTCCATACATAAGCCGCAGGTATGATAAACCGCCAATAGCCGGGTTCTGAATACCACAGAACAGGCTCAATTCCAAATGTGTTCAGAAAACTGTTTATAATTCCTTTGTCCATGCTTAGAAAAGAGAATAATAAATATTCAGCTACCACCCAAGACAAGAGATATGGAAGCAATATGATGCTTTTATAAGCTCCTGCAAGAAAGCGATTGCCTATCTCGTTAATCAGAATGGCAATGATAAGCGATAAACCGATACCTAGTACAATAAAGATTAGGTTATAGAAAATTGTATTAAATGTGATTTGAAAAAGAGCATCCGACTTGAATAGAAACTTAAAATTCGTGAATCCAATCCATTTACTCTTGAAAATCCCTTTAATCGGATTATACTCTTCAAAAGCGATGACAACGCCGAACATAGGCAGGTAATACATGACAAGAATGTAGAGCAGCCCGGGAAGCATCATAAAGTAAAATGTCTTATTCTTAACAAGCTCTCCTATTACAGGTATAGGGTGACGAACTTTTCCTCGTTTTTTGAATTTGTGTTGCAATGTAACATTACTCATTGGCATTCTCCTTAGGTAGGCAGTCTGAATTATTTTGGTACCCCCATCATAAGTCTCGTCTATCCAAATTGAACACAATAAAAAGGGATAAAACTACAATTTTTATAAATTGGATGGCTACAAAAATTAACAAAACTCTAAATAATAAACCTTTAATGGCTTTTTATTGAGATATTTAGGTGGATATAATACATTAAATGTACGTAAGAGAACGAAAATACGCGACGAGGGTGGTCAGCATGAATAGCGTGGTTTCTAGAAGTAAGATAAGTATCTATAAAAAATTATTAATTTCATTTATCGCTATTATCACGTCTTTGATTTTGGTGCTTTCTTCCTTGTTGTACTACAACTACACCACCTCAACCACATCAATGGTTAAAGACATGAACGAGAACATTTTGTCCAAAATCAGCTACAGTTCGGTCTACATGGATAATCTTGCTAAGAATTTTTGTAAATCACTATCCCTTAACAACTACATTATTGCTTTTGCAAACAGTAACAATGAAGATATTCTAACTTTTGGCAACGCCATCAGGACTCTGGATGCGCTCACGATCCCCAACACGTACATTCATTCCGCTTATATTTATAATAGGAAGCTTGACACTTTCATTTCAGCGCCAGGCACATTTTATTACAGTTCCGAATTCTTTGACCAAGAAATTGTTCAAGCTTTACATGTGGCCGAGCAAAAGAAGCTACCGATTCTTTATCCCATTCCACGTAAAATCACAAATCCAAATGGCACCCAGACTAAACTCACAAATGTCTATACGTA
The DNA here is from genome assembly GCF_013141785.1 of Paenibacillus germinis. Taxonomy (NCBI): domain Bacteria; kingdom Bacillati; phylum Bacillota; class Bacilli; order Caryophanales; family Paenibacillaceae; genus Paenibacillus; species Paenibacillus germinis. The sequence continues at coordinate 2,523 of NZ_WHOC01000191.1, read as the reverse complement.
TATTTTGTTAGATACGAGCGACAATCAAGCAAACTTTAATAATGCCATCGTACTAAATGTTGATGCGGACTGGTTGAGATTGACGATCACTTCCTTGGATAATAAAATGAGCAACGATGGCAATGAAATTATGGTTGTAGATGATAAAGGGGTCGTCATTAGCGAGTCGTCCCCAGATATGTTCATGGAAAATATTGCAAATCAAAACTACATGCATCAAATCCTTTCTTCAACAGCTCCTTCCGGCACGATCATCGATCAGCTTCATCAAAAAAAAGTACTTGTCTCCTATGTATCTTCCGAGATATTAAGGTGGAAGTTTCTGAGTATTACACCGTATGAGACCGTTTTTTCCGCAGTGAGAAGAAACACCTATATCACCTTATTATTCTGTCTTATCGTACTTCTCTTAGGCGTGTTCTTTGCCTTTCTCGCTTCAAGAAAGCTTTACCAGCCCATAGGTGCTCTCATCAATAAAACGAATGATTTGGAAACTATGCAGCGTGACAACACTCCCGTCCTAAAGAACGATTTCCTAAAAAAAGTGATAAACGGGCACGTTATTCTTTCCTCAGAGCGCATGGCTGCGAAAGAAAAAGAGCTTCTTATTAATTTGAATTTTAGAAATAAACTGTTTCTGTATCTATTGAAAATTGATTACTATCAAGATTTTGTAGCGAAGTACACGGATAAGGACCGATCGATTTACAAGTATGCTATTGCAAATGTAGCAGGAGAAGTTACTTCACAACATTATAGTAATGAAGTGATCGATATTGGAGCCGACCAATTAGTCGTTCTGGTAGACCTTACAGATTCACCTGATGCTCCAGACATCTTGTATGAAACGTTTGAGAGCATCGTGGCTGACATTCAGAGCCATAGCCATCAGTACTTTGACTTATCCTTATCGGCATCGCTTGGCTATGTTGTAGATTCAGCAGAACATATCAAGCAGGTCTATGAAGAAACATTGGGCCTTTCCATGTACAGATTGAAATATGGGCACTCTAGCATTTTGACTCCAACACTATTGCAAGAAGTAAATGATGTTGCCTTTATGTTTCCGGCTGCAAAGGAAAAACAGCTTATAGACGCTCTTAAGCTAGGAAATGGTGAAACCGCAAAGGAATTATACCGAGACATGATTAGAACTATGGAGCATGCCTCTTACGGCAACATTATCAATTCTATTATTTATCTGAGTTACTCCCTCCACACTTCCATGAATCAGATCGTCGAAGGGTCACAATCGAAGCTAAATTCAATCTCCATTGATTTTCTTAAACTTGTTACGGGGCTGGAGACATTGGATGAGCTCGAGCGATCATTTTTCAGTTTGTTCGATGACATTATTCATTTAAAAGAAGGTGCCAAAGACAAAAAGAAGAATGAGATCGTCTGCACAGTGGTAGACATGATTCAGAATATGTATCCCGATAAGAATCTTTCCCTAAGTAGCTGCGCAGATGCGTTGTCCATCTCTTCTGTGTACCTCGGCAAGCTGTTTCGGACTTCAACTGGTAAATCGGTAGCCGAATATATAACAACTGTACGTATGGAACATATGAAGCATTATTTAGAGCAGACTAACCTGCCTATTAACGATATTCTAGAGAAATGCGGTATTGAGAAGTCGAATTACTTTTATACGACCTTTAAAAAGCACTTCGGGGTTTCGCTGACAGAATACAGATTAAAGGATGTTAAAGTAAATCAAGACAGAAACACTTCCATTTAGTCGGTAAAGTTGGTAAAACCTAACAACAATGTCCAAAATTTAAAATAAGAAAAGAGCCATTGCTAACTCACATGTTAGGCAATGGCTCTCTTTCATTATATTAAATCTATCTGCTTTATAGTTACACAGTATTGCATGGAATTGTTGTTTTCTTGTCATGATTGATTAGGACATGTTATTTCTTAGAAGATGTAGAACTACATGAAATCCCCTATCGCTTCAGCTATCGCAAGATAACGACTGAGAATTATAAAGGATTCTACCATTGCCATCAGGGTATGGAATTTTTATATGTGCATCAAGGCACTGGGCAAATTGTGGTGAATAGCAAAGTCTACACGATTCAGTCTGGCACCTTCCTCTACCTGCAACCATATCAATTACATCACATTCAAGTTGAAGTTCATCCGGATGCCCCATTCGAACGAACGATTATCTCCTTAGAGCCCTCTATATTTGAACCCTATTTCGCTTCATTTCCACACTTGAATGCTTATTTTCAGCATTTATGGAAAAAGGAACTCGAAGAGCAGGTGCTCCAGCAAAATGATAATAATAGCTTTATCAGCCAATTATTTCAGCATCATCATGCAGGATTTTCCATATATCAGCACGATGCCAAACAGCAAAATTTCGCTTTACTCCTGCTGCAGATTTTTCAATTTCTCTATGTAAAAGGATTTGGAAATCCAATTGAAAATGGAAATGGATTTAATCCACATAGACAGCTTCGTTATTCTGAAAAAACCATGAATTGGCTAGAGGGGCATTATTCAGAAGAA
>NZ_WHOC01000190.1:0-61327 GCF_013141785.1 Paenibacillus germinis | reverse complement strand
CACCCGATGATGTTCATCAGCGTAGATTTACCGGAACCTGACGGTCCCATGATGGCAACGAACTCTCCATGATCAATATCTAAAGAGACATCATCTAAAGCTTTAATCGTTTCCTCGCCCATCGTATAGTATTTACTAGCATTCTCGATATGGATTAACGTTATCACCTTCACCTCCATTACTTGCACAGGGTCCAAATAAATGAAGTATCGGAATTTTTTGAGGTTGTGAACACGAAGCAACGTAGAATTCCGATAACTGATCTTTCCGTATCTAACGAAAGGTACCAATAGGTAAGCATATCATCTCCAGCTTTTTCCCTATTCAACACGGAGTATGCTCCCAGCACTCCGCGTTCCCTCTAACTGAATGTACTAGATTATAAGTTCCACCTTACTTAGGATAAGGTGCTTAAGTATTCCATTATCGTTAAGCTCGTACTTTGGCATCCAATTGTCGGCAACCTTTCCTATCTTTAACGTTAACGTACTTTAGAATATTTTTTTCATATATCAATTAAACCATTGCTAGGAGTTTCATTCTTAAGCCGTCCCCCTTTCCAATCCGATTCACTTTTAATTGATTGTTCGCCATCAGCCAGGCAGTCCCCTCATCTCGCTGGGGACGACGCCCCAATATTTCTGAAATTGCTTAGAGAAGAAGCCGACATTAATATAGCCAACCATGCGCGCCGCATCATGCACCTTGGACCCATCGATCAAATGCTGCCTAGCACGCAGCATCTTCCGTTCCATCACATAATCGGAGTACGACTTCTTCATATTATGCTTAAACAATCGGCTTAAATAGGAAGAGTTGATATAAAAGCGGTTGGCCATGCTTTGCAGGCTGATATCCATATCAATGTGCTCCTCGATCAGGTGCAGCATATCTTGAATAAGCTTGCTGCTTCCGGTGTTGCGGCGCTGTGCGGCGAAAGCGAGGATTTTGCGGACGATCCGTCTGAGAAAGGAGGCAATCTGTTCCCTCGTTACGAAACTGCTCAAATGATACAGCAGCGCCGCATCCTCCTGAAGCACAGCAGCAACGGACCAATTGCGTGTATGAATGCTCTGGGTCAATAAGCTGCTCAAGAGCAGCACCTGCTCCTGAATGATCACGGCAGAGGTAGCGGTCTGGCCTAATTCGCCAATCAACTCTTCCATCGCCTTCATTGCATTCTCCTCATCTTCCATATCCAGGGCAACGGTAAGGCAGCGCAAGGAGGCCGGCTGAAACCATACGCTCGGCTGGTCTTCCTCCAACTGTAGGTCAGGGTGATGAAGAGCCAGATGACGGCCGTAAACCACACGTGTCAGAAGAGCGCGTTTGGCCAGGCGCAAGGAGTGTATGGCCTCGCTGCGGTCCGCGAAAACGCTGCCGATGCCAGCGCTGGCCGTCAGCTTCAAACAGTCCTTGACGACAGACAGCACCTTGACCGCCAGAAAATTGATTCGCTGCTGAAATTCCCCCTCATGCTCACTGCTCCTGCTGTGAAACAACGCAAGAATAGAACCGTAAGAATCATGAAGTACGAAGCAATCGCTTCCCCTTAAGCATTCTTCCGTGATACTGTAGAGGGAGAACTGTAGCAAACCCGTATCCTGTTTGGAAAATCGGACCTCCGCTTCCTCCAGCGGGTCCATCTCAAACACGACGACGGCAAAGAAGTGGCTGTCCGCTAGCCGGATTCCCAGCTTCTCCGACTGCTGTTTTAGCTGCCAATCTGTATAATGGCCGTTCATCCAGCTCTCATAGAAGTGCGCCTTGAGCTTGGGCAAATATTGCTCCCAGTTCGTCTCTAGTAGATGCCGCTCATGACGCTCCGCCCGCTCGCTTTGCAGTTGTCCGGCAGCGTTCAGCACTGCCTTCATTACTTCATCGTTGCCGGCCGGCTTGAGCAGAAAATGGCTGACACCGATATCGATTGAGGCTCTCGCATATTCGAAATCGTCATGGCCGCTAAGGATGATAATTTTCAAATCCTTCTCGGTTTCTCTGATTTTGGCGGCAAGATCCAGCCCATTGATGCCTGGTAGCCGAATATCCAGCAGCAGCAGGTCCGGTTTAACCCGCTCCACCATTCGCCACGCATCGAGCCCGTCTCCTACCTCGGCAGCCACGTGAATGCCATGCTCCTCCCAAGGTATCGTTTGCACGAGCCTTTGCCGAATATCAACTTCATCTTCTATGATCATCAGATTCATGTCATTTTCCTCCTATTGGATCCGTACAAGAGGCCAGTGGAATCGTGACCAACACGACGGTGCCCTCGTGTTCCACACTGTCTATATGCAATTCTGCCTGATCCCCGTAATAGAGAATCAATCGGGTCTTGACGTTACGCAGGCCGAACAGCTCCTTCACATCATGCCGCAGCGTCTTCATATCGGTACTCCCGATCGCGCCTAGCTCGTTTTGAATAAAGAGCAAACGCTCAGGTGCTATCCCTCTTCCATTATCGGTAATGCGAATATGCAGGCGCTCCTGCTCGGGGTATGCCTCGATGTTCAGCTGTCCCTTCCCTGACTTCTGTTCTAAGCCATGCACGATTGCATTCTCCACAAGCGGCTGAAGAATCAGCTTCAACAGCATGCAGGATCGCACGGCATCATCCACCCGGATGTCCACCTGCAGTCGACCCTTGAAGCGAAGTTGCTGCACATTAATGTAATATCCCAAATGAACGACCGTCTCCTCCGTCGTGAACACTTCCTTGCCCCTGCCGATGCTAATCCGGAAAAATTTCGACAAATTAAGCACCATCTCTCCTATCTGGTCCGCGCCTACCAAAATCGCTGATGAATAGATGGAATCGAGTGTATTGTATAGAAAGTGAGGATTAATCTGCGATTGCAGCAGCTTCAGCTCCGTTTGAATGATGCGCAGCTCCTTGTCGTAGATGTCGCGAATCATTAAACGCTGCTGATCCATCATTTCATTGAATGTATCCATCATATACCCGAACTCATCTGCCCTCTTGTGCTCGATGCGAACATCCAGACGCCCAAGCCGTATCTCCTTCATGCCTCGGATTAGCTTCCTCAGTGGAAACGAAATCCCCCTGTACATGAACCAGGCTACTATAACAGCGATAGCAAGACTAATGGCCGTAATGACATAGGTCTGATCGCGTAGCTGACTGGACTTCTCGAACAGAGCATTCTGCGGCTGTAACATCAAGAGCGACCATCCGGTGCTAGGTGAAGCCACCTTTACCATCATAAGCGACTGCTCCCCCACGCGAAACGTACCGAAATCGCCCCCCTTTACTTCCCAATCAGGAGGCGGATTGCTGCCGGGTGTGCCTACCGCCAATCGGCCGTCCGGGGTAAATAAATAGATCGTTCCCTGGCCAGGATCCGCTAGCCGCCCAATAAGTCCGTATAAGTATTCCTTGCGTATGGAAGCCATGAAGATCGAGGGCTCGCGCAGATGCTCCGACTGGGTCATTAGACGCATTAAGGTAATGACCTCGGTATTGTGAATCAAATCTTTATTCCCAAGAGACGTAAATTGATTCGCTGCAGGAATGTAGTACCAGGGATTACCGTTGGAACGGACCGTTTCGCGGACCCAATCTTCATTCTGCATATCGTTCAGCCGGGAATAACCTGAATCGGAAAGCAACAAGGAAGACGGGGTATGCAAAATCATCGTCTGCGACAGTGTGCGGTTCATCGTGCGAAAATGGATCAATTCGGTCGTCGCCGCCTGAAAGTTGAGGATATCCATCGGCATCAGTTCACCGTCAGCTGCATCCAAATGACGGTTAAGCGTACTGTCCGTCACGACGAGATTGGATAGTTCCTCAACATTCAGCAGTGTCGTATCGATGAACTGCATAGCGGACTGCATGACGCCTTTCGTTCGCTCCATCGCCTGCTCCTTCAGAATGAGCTGCGACTTGTTCTGAGCATACAGATTCATCGCGACAAGCGGCAGCAAAATAAGCAAAAAATAACTCGTAATTCGAATATGCACCGACTCCGCATACAGACGCTTCCAGTATCTCCACATCACTGTTACCTCCAAGCCTTTCAAGCAAAGAAAGATGCTCTGTTAGAGAGCACCTTGACTTGACTTCAATTCTATTTTATTTTCGATTCTTGCTGTACCATTCATTCACTTCGCGCGTCATCTCGTCTCCGCCTTCTTTTTTCCATTGCTTTACGAATGCGTCAAAATCATCGATCGGGCTTGTCCCCATAATGATTTTGGTGAATGATTCCTCCATCGTCTTTTTCAGTTGCGAACTGTACTTACCAAGAATTTCTGTTGGAGCTCCATTATATTGATTCGGGATAACATGACTGTTAATTCGGTTAATATTGTCATTCATTTTGAATTCCAGTCCTAACGCGTCGAGTCGCTCCCGCTCTAGCTCGTCATCCCAAGGATTGGCGATTTCGGACAATGTATTGCGATAAATATGCTTGTTATGTTCTTCGAAATTCATCGTCAGCTTGCCGTCCTTGCGCACCCAGATCTGATGTTCGGGCAGACCGAGCTTTAACGTTTCGTGGCCTTGCGTGCTGTTGATCACATCCATCATCTTGATAACTTCTGCAGCATTTTTACTTGTAGCCGGAATGACGGCATAGGAGCCTACAAGATTAATAGCAGCGATTCCCGATTTACCGTCCATGCCTGCTGGATAATCCAGCGCCACCCAATCCGCCTTCGGATCGTTCTTCTTGTTCGTCAAAATCGAGCCCCGCGTTTCGTGCCACTGAGCGGAGAACAGGCCGACCTTGCCGCCTGCTACCTTTTCGTCCACATTCTTCGGCTTATTCAGCGCCCACTCCGAGTCAATCAGCTTATCCTTATACAGCCCGGCGAGATAGCGAAGCGCCTCCTTCGTCTCCGGCAAAATATAGGAATGCATAAGCTGACCATTCCGTTCAACCCAGTTGTTCTGCCCAAACGGAACGCCGAAAGCACCGAATATAGGGCCGGTTCTGGCCAGCTTCTCGCCAATAATCAGGCCGAGCGTGTCGTTCTTTCCGTTACCGTCGGGGTCTTTGGTTGCCAGAGCGCGCATAACCTCCGTGTATTCGTCCAGCGTCTTCGGCGGATTAAGACCGAGCTTAGCCAGCCAATCTTTGCGGACATACATCAGCTCATCGGCTTTCTTGGTGGTCACTCCCGGTAGCGCATAAATCTTACCATCCTCGAACGTAACCTGCTTCCACACTTCCTCGGGGTATGCCTTCTTCAGATTAGGTCCATATTTATCGATCAGCTCGTTCAGCGGTGTGAGCGCTTTCTGCTTTACCAGCTTTGACACCCAAGCGCTGTCCGTGGAACGGATTAAGTCATAACTTTCGCCTGAGGTCATCATAATATTGATCTTGTCCTGGTAACCGTCCGGCGGCGGCGTGGTAACCGTAATGTTTAGATTGGATTGCTGACGGATATAATCCAGGTAAGGATTCGTGTTCTCATTCATGCCATCGGGATACTTGCGTCCAGCATTATCGAGCACCAGCGTCAGTGACTTCTTCACGGCTGGTCCTGCCGAGTTGGATGCTTGCGGAGCGGATTCTCCCTGGGAGCAGGCGCTTCCGAGTACGACAAGTGTAGATAAAGATGCAATGATTATCGTCAGATTTGACCTTTTTTTCATCGTATTAACCCCTTTATTGTAATGGAATTGATGGAATGGAACAATTGTCGTAATGAGGAATTGATTTTAGCGAATCGTACCGCCTTAGAATCAGCATGGTCATCCCTTTACGGAGCCGATCAAAATGCCCTTCACAAAATATTTTTGTAGAAACGGATAGACGATCAGGATCGGAACAGTGCTTGCGATAAGTGCCGCCGCCTTCAGGGATTCGACGGCAAGCAACTGCCGCTCCAAATTGTCGGTTACATTAATAGTCGTTACATTCGCCTGAATCAGATTGCGCAGGTATACCTGCAGCGGGTTGAGCTTGGAATCGGCTACATAAAGCACCGCATCGAAAAATGAGTTCCAATGCGCAACGGCATGAAAGAGCGCGATCGTAGCAATCGCAGGCATTGACAGGGGCACCACAATGCGGTAAAGAATTCCCTGGTTCGAGCAGCCGTCGATACGAGCCGATTCCTCCAACTCAGTGGGGACGCTCTGGAAAAAGTTTTTCATAATAATCACATTAAAAGCGCTGATCGCTCCCGGGAGCAGGAAGGCCCAAAATGAATTGTAAAGCCCCAGCTCCTTGACGATCAGATAGGTCGGTATCATCCCACCGTTGAACATCATCGTGAATACGATCAAAAAGAGAATAAAATGTCTGCCTTTAATATAAGACTTGGAGAGTGGATAAGCGAGCAGAACCGTCAGCAGCACGTTCAGGCACGTTCCCAGTACGGTACGCCAGGTGCTGACTAGGAACGCTTGCCGGAACGCATTGTCGTCGAATACTTTGCCGTAAGCCTCCCAGGTGAATTCCACTGGCAGGAACGACACCTCTCCACTCATGACTGCCCGGTAGCTGCTGAACGATTGAGCCAAAATGTGCACGAACGGCGCCAGCGCCAGTAGACTGAACGCTCCGAGCAGCGCATAATTCCATAGATGTCCGATCTTTTCTTGCCGGCTAAATCTCATTTGTGGTTCCCCCTTTCCCTGAATTTGCAATTAATAGACGCCTTCATGGCCCGCTCTTTTGGCCATACGATTGAAGAAAATGACCAGCGCAAGGCCAATAACCGACTTGAACAAGCCGACAGCCGTTGAGAAACTGAATTCGGATTGGCTGATACCTACCCGATACACATACGTTTCGATGACATCTCCAACCTCGTAGACCATCGAATTGTAAAGTACAAATATTTGTTCGAAGCCTACATCCAGCACGTGCCCCAAGCGGAGGATGAACAGAATGATGATCGTACCTAGCAACGAGGGCAGCGTAATATGCCTGATCTGCTGCCACTTGCCCGCTCCGTCGATGACGGCGGCTTCGTACAATTGAGGATCTATGGAAACTATCGCCGCCAAATAAATAATGGCTCCCCAGCCAACTTCTTTCCAAATATCGCTCGCCACAATCACGGTCCGGAACCAGTCAGCGTCAGCCAGGAAGAAGATCGGCTCGATGCTAAACCAGCCAAGCATGGCGTTAACCACACCAGTAACCGGAGACAGCAGATTGACTAGAATACCCCCAATAATGACCCACGACAAAAAATGGGGCAAATAGGCGAGCGTCTGAACGGTCCGCTTGAACATAAGATGCCGCACCTCATTAAGCATCAGCGCCAAAATAATGGGTCCCGGGAAGCCCCAGATCAGCTTGTAAAGGCTGATTAACAGCGTGTTGCGGAATACCTGATAAAACTCGCGGTCCGTAAACATTTCGCGAAAATGCATCCATCCGACCCATTCACTGCCCCTCACCCCTTGAAATGGACTGTAATCTTGAAACGCAATCACGATTCCCCACATCGGCGCATACTTGAATACGAGAAAGTAAACAATTCCCGGTACCATGATCAGATACAGATCCCAGTAGTCCTTCAGATGCCCGTATCGGTTACGATTACGCTTCGCTTTCATTATAGGTTGGATGGCATAATCATTGCTTACAGCTTTACTTGCAGCATGCATAACGCCCCTCCTCCTCTCCTTCTAGCACTGCCTGTGCTTGCGTTTCATTACCGATAGTTTGTTTCCTTGGCCTAATTTCATTCTAGGCCATTCGATATACGGTTTCTATCCAAGCACAATGACATCACCTGCACCTCTCATGACATCGTGATCGATTCGTTCGTCCTGACGGAAAGTCATCAGGAGACGCCATCGTGTCATGAACCGATATGTCCAATGGAGTTGACTTTCGTTATTCTGGATAGGAGTTTACAACGAAAGGGTGCGTATATAGATGAAGGAAATTCAAACAGACCTCGTTATTGTCGGCGGAGGAACGGGCGGATGTGCCGCTGCGTTGGCCGCCTGCAGGATGGGATACAAGGTTGTCATGACTGAGGAGACCATGTGGATCGGAGGACAGCTAACTAGCCAGGCTGTGCCTCCCGATGAGCATCCGTGGATCGAGCAGTTCGGCTGCACGCGCAGCTATCGGCAGTTCCGCGATCAGGTCCGCGCCTTCTACAAGGACGGGTTCCCGCTCACCGAAGCCGCGCGATCGAATCCCGTGTTCAACCCCGGCAACGGGTACGTGAGCAGGCTGTGCCATGAGCCGCGGGCTGCCTTGTCGGTATTGGAGCGTATGCTGTCCCCCTATATGCACAGCGGACGGCTGATGCTTCTTACTCAGCGTCGGGCAATTGGAGCGGAGACGGATGGAGACCGCGTAACAACAGTAAAGGTCGTGCATTCGCTGTCTGGCGAAGTGACTGTGCTTCATGCGACTTATTTTCTCGATGCTACGGAATGCGGAGACCTGCTGCCGATGACAGGTACGGAGTATGTCACCGGCTCGGAGTCCAGAAGCGAGACCGACGAGCCGCACGCATTGGCGGGAGTGGCCGATCCGCTGGATATGCAGGCGATTACGCATTGCTTCGCGGTCGACTATCTGGAAGGAGAAGATCATACGATCGACAAGCCTGAGCAGTATGCTTTCTGGAACAGCTACAAGGCAGATTTCTGGCCGGACAAGCAACTCAGCTGGACTGTGCCCCATTACATTACGCATGAACCGACCATTTATCATTTGTTTCCGTCGGAAGGTCCGGACAATCGTTGGCTGTACAGGCGCATTCTGGACCGCAGCAACTTTACTCCTGGCTTCCTCGCCAGCGATATTACACTCGTCAATTGGCCGCAGAATGACTACTGGCTAGGTCCCATATTCGAGGTCAGCGAGGAAGAACGTCTGCGCCATCTGGAAGGAGCCAAGCAGCTCAGCCTCTCATTGCTCTATTGGATGCAGACCGAAGCCCCGCGCGCAGACGGTAAAATGGGCTTCCCAGGACTTCGTTTGCGGGGAGACGTAACAGGAACTGAGGACGGCTTGGCGATGGCTCCTTATATCCGTGAGTCGCGTAGAATTCGCGCCCAGTTCACTGTACTGGAGCAGCATATCGGCGTAGAGGCGAGGCAGTCGGCGGGCTTCAATAGTGCAGAGACATTCGTCGATTCCGTAGGCATCGGCTGCTATCGGCTGGATCTTCACCCGAGCACAGGCAATCGCAACTATATCGACATTGCCTCCTATCCTTTCCAGATCCCTCTGGGCAGCCTTATTCCGATCCGCATGAAGAATCTGCTGCCCGCCTGCAAAAATATCGGCGTCACCCACATCACCAACGGCTCCTACCGCCTGCATCCTGTGGAATGGAATATCGGTGAAGCGGCGGGATACCTGTCCGCATACTGCATGACCCGTGGCGTTCAACCGGTGGAGGTGTGGAGCAACAAAGATCAGCTTGAGGAATTCCAGCGCTTGCTAACGCGAGAGGGCATTGAGCTGAAATGGCCGCATATACACGAGGTATGAGTGAGATTGCATGCTCACAAGTCAGCTAAAGCGCGCAAAGGACCGTCCGGAATGTTACCGGACGGTCCTCTTTTTTCATTCTTGAGACACTTTCAATACGTTTCCTTAAAGAAGCTAACATCATCCACTCGAATCCACTGATTAGCTCCGGCATTGGAGTAGAACACAATCTTCGCTTGTCCGTTCGTGACGGGAACATGTTGAAGCTGAATCTGCTGCCACGTGGAGCTTGCGGTAATATTGCGAATTACTTCAGCACCACCGTAGTCCTTTACCGACATCTGGGCGGTCGTCTGCCCTCCGCTCGACTGCACCCAAGCCGTCAAGGTGTACAAGCCATTGGTCAGCCCCGTAACCGTCTGGTGTGTTGCCACTTCATAAGCAGCCGATTTGTTATGCGTCAGACGCCAGCTCCAGCTGTATCCGCCAGTCTCCGTATAATCCGCATTGGCATGTGTACCGGATGAGCCTCCCCAAGTGCTCCAGCTCTTGGCTGACTGGGCCTCATCCATGTCTGCCTCGAAGCCGGGATTGCGAAGCGCATTGACGCCGGCACCGTTCAACATCGCCTTGATGGCATCCAGACGCTCGGTGCCTTGGGCATGTGTAGGAACAAGCCAGCCTCCTTCGCAAACCTCATTCCATGCAAAAGCCAATACCGTATTGGCTTCTACAGCAGTCGTATGATTGCGGGCGAAATCCATACCCGCCTTAAAGTGCCCAGCGATCTCGCCGGGTGTCGGCTGTTTATAGTAAGGGCCACCGCCACCACCCCAAGGTGGAGGGGTTATCGTGCGGGGTGATTTATCCCAACCTGTCGAGATATCCGGGACAAAAGGCTTACCAGAATTGGCATAATCGTCCCATGAATCTGCCTGAGCTTGAGCAAGCGCTGAGAACGGCGATGGATTATTCATGTCCTGACTACCGTTAAGACCTGAATAGCCGTAGCGCCCAATCGCATCCAAGCCGTACTTATTCAACTGCGACACCGCAGTGTTTAATTGCCAATGCATCGCAACAATATAAGGATCACCTAAGCCGGCATCCACAGTCTTTTGGCGCAGCAGATCGATATTCGTTTGGGTTGGTGTCCCTGAGCCGTAATAAGTCTCCATATCCGCTACATTGAAAATATAAACCAAAGGCCGGTTACCCAACACCTTCACATAAGTAGGCTCCTCGAACCATTCCACCATCTGATCCACCCGCTGCGACCAGGTTTGCTGAGCATTGTACCTATGGATAATCACGGAGAAATCCAGATCTTCCTTATAGGCGCTTGCCAAATATTTATGCAGCGCATACGCTTCCGCTACATTGGGACTCGTATCCGGTCCACTGACGAACGCCCAGTAATCAATGCCCGCATTATGCGCATATTGAATTTGCTGATCGATCGTCGATTGGCTATTTTCATTGCCGCTAACCTGAGTCGAAGAATCAATGCTGAGAAAATAAGGCACCCGATCGTGATACTGCTGCGGACCTAGCGAGTTAAGATCGGCGCAGGTGCTGTTGCTGAAGCAATCCCAACGGATGACACCTAGCAAAGGACTGTTTGCAGCAACGGCAGGCGGTGACGAGAGGATAGCACCTAGTCCACACAGCAGCGTAAAGCCAGCAACCAAGGTAGTGAAGCCCGCCAACCTTTGCAACCAGCTCTTGCATCTCTTTTCCTTCTTGCCATGTTCCATTTTCACTATAAAACCTCCTTCAAATTAGAATGTGGCGCCAAGCCGACCACTTCCTCACAGTCATCCGCTTGGCACCTTGTATTCTTGATGGTTTCCTAACCTGTTTCCCTGCAACTTCGCATCCAATCTCGTTAGTCTTATAGTCGATTATGGATTCATAAATTCGCTATACACAAGCATTCTCTTTAGCAGCACGGCCGTCTCTGCTCTTGTCGTACTGGAATTCGGAGCAAGCCTTCCCTGCTCATCTCCCTGCATAATTTTGGCGGCAACTACACTTGCCAATGCGGTCTGAGCCCAACTACCAACTTGCCCTGCATCGTTAAACTTGCCAAGAACCATCCCCGTATCAGTCGGCAAAGCTAATCTTTTACCTGTAAAAGAGCTTACTCGTTCGAGCACAACGGCTATTTCCTCCCGAGTTATGTTCGCCAGAGGCCGGAACGTTCCATCCTCATACCCATTCATCAGTCCGGCTGCATGAACAGCACTGACTGCTTCTGTGAACCAGTTTTCCTCCGCATCCGCAAACGGCCGCTCTTGCAACGAACCATCGCTTTCCAACGCAAGTGCTCTAGTTAACATAGCCGCCCATTCCGCCCTTGTGACAATTCCATCAGGATCGAAGGCTAGCTCTGACTTGCCTTTCACTATCAATTTGGCTGCCAAAGCTTCAACATCCTCGCGCGACCAGTGCTGCGCCAGGTCGGCAAAAGAAGGCTTAACCTGTAGCAGCGCATAGATACTGTTACCACGGCGTTTCAGCTCAATCGACGTCTTCTCACCCGAAGAGGTGACAATCGTAGGCACCGGCGTATAGCTGCCAGTAACCGGATCGTAATATACGCCAACCGTCGTCTTCGCATCCAGCTGACCGTCAACATGCATAGATCGGCTCACATATCGGTCGAAGGATACGACAACCAGCTGCTTACCGTCCTCGTTCTCCGCTTTCAATTCATAATGAAGCGGCTCACCGATCAGTGCTGCTCCGAAAGCAATAGCCCCATCGCGTATAGCAGCTACAGTAACCGCATCTGCTTTCGTGATCGATAGCGTCAGTGTAAGATTTCCCAGACTTTCCTGCAGCAAATTCCCTATCTTGTCGGTACGAGCTGCCTGCAGCGGAAGCTTGTAAGAGCCGAGCGGAGTGACGAATTCGAGCTCCAAATCCGCGTTCCTAGTCGCTAGTTCTGTGAGCTGAGCGCCTGTTATGTCTAAGGAATAGGTAGAGCCCCTAGCCTTGCCCGCTTCAATTAGGACTTTTCCACTTGCAATCTGCTGCTCTGTAATCGTCACTATGCTGCCATCGTTGAGCGTAAGAGCCACACCTTTGGCAGCCGAATTACCGGGCTTGACTTCAGGTTGTCCCGCTCCGACCTGGCCAGGTCCCCCTCCCGTTTGGGTGCCTCCATCAACGGATTCGCTCCAATCTCCACCGCTGCTATATGCAGTTACGATTAACTCTGCGCTCGCTGTCCATGACTTGTATGTCGCCGAAATTACCGTAGTTCCTTCACTATAAGCACTAATCATTCCATTGGTAGTTGTGACTGCAACACGAGGATTTGCAATCAGAATGTCCGCTCCTGCGGTAACATCGATATTCGTACCTTTGTAAACGAGTTCTACAACCGTTTGCAGTCTATCTCCTTCCGTGAGACTGTAGCGCGTCTTATTGAACCGAAGCCGTGGCTGTGCATAAACTCGTAGTTCCGCAGAAGCCTCTAGCTTACCTGCATACACGGCACGGATGACCGTGCTGCCTTCGCTTATTGCCATAATCCCTCCTTTGACATTGACCGTTGCCACTGCCTCATCGCCGCTGTTCCATTGCAAAGGAGCTGCGCTGATCGGATAGCCATTCTGATCGATAAGTTTTGCCGACCACTGGGCTGATTCTCCGACAGTCAGCGTCTCCGAGGAAGGTACGATGACAACTCCGCTTGGCTGTTTGTTGACCAGAAGCTCTCTCGCTTCTGCAGCCTTGGCTGCGTAGACTGGCGTCACCAAATCCTGAGCGAAAACTTCGATCATATCGCTTCCCATGCTCGCCGCCTTGCGAATCGCTTCGTAGAGATATTCCGGATTCGCCTTCTTGACCGAATATACGTCAATTAGCTGTCCCTGCAGCTTCATCCGGTCGGACGCCTCCGCCCAAATTTCAATGCCTTCATTGCCTCGCTCGAACCAATCCTCGTAGGTAATATAGGCAATCTGCGAATTCAGACGGGGGCCGAGCTTATCGAACGCATAGTCCCTCAGCTCTCTTGGAATCTCGTTATTGCGCTGCTGGGTAATATAATTATTCAGCAACAGCGAAATCGATTTGTTCGGAAATGCTTGATCATAAGCATCAATCATGCGCTTCCACGCACCAATCAGCTTATCCGACGTATAGCCGATTCTGGTCACATCATAATCGTTTAACACCAGATTGGTTTCCAGACCGTTGCTTAAGGAAGGCCCGGTTACCTGCACCGCTCCAATCGCCGCCTCATCGGCATAGCGAGCTGACAGCGCCTTAATCATATTCTCCATAATGGACAAATACACGGGATCCCACGGAACAGGAGCTGAAGCATCATAGCTCCCGGGATCAACCAGATCCGTGACCAGATTCCAGTTGAACTTGACTGCTCCTTTGGTGTATACCCATTCAGGAACCCATCTTCCAGGTAAAATAGCGATCTTAAGCGGTTTGCCATACTTCCTGCTCAGATAGATCATCTCATCGATGTAATCCCAATTGTAGACACCCTCGGTCGGTTCCAGGACAGACAGGCCGGAGTAATAAGTAATACCGTCCACATGCCCGGAAGCGATAGCTTGCTCGGCCGTACTGCTAGTTAAATCATTGTTGCGAACAATAACATGAATACCTTGTTCACCGTGATGGGCCGGAAACGGTTCCGAAGGATTCGTGCCTGCTCCAGGCTCTTCCGGTACTTCCGGCAAACCTGACACAGCGAATGGCGATTGCTCAGTGCCATCACCGGTGAATTGTAAGCCGGATTTCAGATACATCGCCGGTCTTACTCCACGAGTTCCGGTTATCGCATTGCCATTGAGCGGAACCTTCAGATCAGCAGCTACATATCTGACCGCATTCGAGTTCTGCGATACCGCATCACGGGTCCAATAAGGAGCTGCTATTCCCGAATTAGCCGGGTCATAAATTGAATTCGACTGTTCCAAAGCTTGGTCAGTCGCATATCCAGTTAACTTCTCAGGGAAGCGGTCTACGACATATTCCTTCAGTTCCTTCAAAGAAAGTAGAAAGACGCTGTCCGTAGTAAGTCCATAACGTGCGGAATCATAATTAGCTAGCGCCGTGGATACGGAAGCGTCCAGAAACTGATGATCCCCTGCCCCACCGCTTTTCAGGCTATCATCTACGGCAGCCAGCATATGTCGATGGGTAACCGGTACGATCACAGAGCGTTCCGCTGCCTTCATATTTCCCTGCGACAGGAAGCCTTGTTCGCCAGCATAAGCATTGTAGCCATTCCATACGCGGAATGTTCTGGGTGATAATGCATTCCACTGAACCTGTTGCTGATGACTGTTCAGCCAGTCTCGCATATTGCTTTCGCTCCAAAGATTGGAGCCATTTCCCTTACGCGACGTACCGCCTCGTCCACCCGGATCGTCACCGGATGCATCGAACGGCTTAAGCGAAATAATACGGTCGGCAAACAACAGCAATTCCTTGTTGCCATCGCCATTTACATCCTCAGCATGAATAACCCGGTACTTCACAGGCTCATTCAAATAACTCCCGAACGATACATATTTGCCAATCATCGTATCTACCGGGTCTGCTTCTCTCGTCACAGAGAAGGGCGATTGCTTCGTGCCTTCACCGGTGAATTGCAAGTCGGATTTCAGATACATCGCCGGTCTTACTCCACGAGTGCCCGTTATCGCATTGCCATTAAGCGGAGTCTTAAGATCGGCAGCTACATATCTGACCGCATACGAGTTCTGCGATACCGCATCACGGGTCCAATAAGGTGCCGCAATTCCCGAATTAGCCGGGTCATAGATTGAATTCGACTGTTCCAAAGCTTGGTCAGTCACATATCCAGTTAGCTGCTCCGGGAAGCGGTCTACGACATACTCCTTCAGTTCCTTCAAAGAAAGCAGGAAGACACCGTCTGTAGTAAGTCCGTAACGCGCCGAATCATAATTAGCTAGCGCCGTGGATATGGAAGCGTCCAGAAACTGATGATCCCCTGCCCCGCCGCTCTTCAAGCTATCATCTACGGCTGCTAGCATATGCCGATGGGTAACCGGTACGATGAAGGAACGTTCCGCATCCGTCATATTTCCCTGCGATAGGAAGCCTCCTTCGTCAGCATAAGCATTGTAGCCATTCCATACGCGGATTGATTCGGGCGATAACGCATTCCACTGAACCTGTGGCTGATCACTGTTCAGCCAGTCTCGCATATTGCTTTCGCTCCATAGATTGGAGCCGTTTCCCTTGCGCGATGTACCGCCTCGTCCACCCGGATCGTCACCGGATGCGTCGAACGGTTTGAGCGAAATAATACGATCGGCAAACAACAGCAATTCCTTGATGCCATCGCCATTCACATCCTCAGCATGAATAATTCGGTATTTCACGGGCTCATTCAAATAACCCCCGAGTGTTACATATTTGCCAATCATCGCATCTGCCGGACCTGCTTCCTCGGCAGCTGCACCTGTGGCAAATGAGCTGAAAGCGATTGCAACAGTGAGTAAAAGAATCGCTGCGCGGACGAAAAGTCGCCTGATTATTCGGTTCATGATGTCCATATTTCCCTCCTTGTGATGAAGTTATCTGAAACTAATGTCAGTATACGCGGAAGAAGAGCGGCTTCCTATTACACTCGCATGACATATTCAGTCTCTTTGATGACCTATGGGCTCATAATGAACGCCGTATTCCGAAGCACATACATAATCTGAGCGTGCTCCTCCTGCTACGAAGAAAAAGTCGGATTATGTTCGATTTCGATATATATCTTGAAAATAATAAGCCATCAGGAAAGTCATGTCTTTTAAAATCGTCAATATCATCGTTTCTTACCAAGCATAGATTTAAATGAAAAAACACCGCCTTTTTCGGGCGATGTTTATTTCGAGCAATTCCATGCGTGTACTTTAATAACCGCTGCAAGCAAACGTTTCATACTGCAGAACAGACGTTGAAGGGAATCAAGGCCATGCATATGATTAGTAAAGGTCAGGCGGAAAATAATTCGTCTGTCCTTTCTGCTGTTGAATGGCTCAATAAAATATTTGGGATAGTGGCATAGCTAATTTACAACTAGGTGGGCATTTGCTAACCTTTTTAATTCTTGCACCACAACCATATTTCTAATATAACAAGGGTGTTCATGAGCAAATTTTTTTCCATTATTTCCAACCTGCCATAAATACACCAAAGGAGCCACTCTCGTGACTCCCCGAAAATTTAAATTTTCTTATCTATTGATTATGAGGCACTGTAACGGTTACAGATGTATTCGTTTGGTTGCCAGCCTGGTCGGTTATCGTATAAGTAACCGTGTATATACGTCCCGTACCGTTGCCTAGTCTTTCGGCACGCAAGTTAAAAGAAGCGACCGCAGTACCCAAATCGGCTTGAATGTCGCCTTGGCCGCTGTCCGGCTCATTGCTCGTGATCGAGGTTAACACCACCGATGCAACGCCTGATACGGCATCGCGCGAATTTAATGCGGCATTTATCGCCACCATTTTGTGATTCGCCGGCCATAGAGACGTTTTATCTAATTGAACGGTTAGGGTTGGTGCTGTTGTGTCGATTTTAAACTCGATGGTTTGGATCTGTTCTACATTGCCTGCTTGATCCGTGCTGCGATAATTGACGCTATAAATCCCATCACTGAAGGCAGGCATGGAACCCTTATAGGTGATCCATTCCCCGTTATTCACTTGGTATTCTATTTTCTCCATGCCGGATAAATGATCCGAAGCATATACGCTTACCGTTACAGACGAAGTATACCAACCATTGCTGCCGTTAGGTACAGCAGGGCTTAAAGATGCGACACTTACGGGTGCTATCTTATCGATATTGCTTACCACATAGGTGGTTACATTCGATACGTTGCCTGCAGCATCCGTTCCTCTTGCATACACCGTATCATTATCTAAAATGAGGACAGGTGACGTGTACGCAGTCCAAGTACCATTTTCGCCCACTTTGTATTCTTTCATCGATACATCAGCCGGATAGCTGATCGATACAGTGACACCAGTGTTAGTTGGCGCTATAATATCTGCTGCTAACGTTGCATCTGTCGGCGGTGTTTTATCAATCTGAACCGTTAGCGTTTGTTGGGCTTCTATGTTGCCTGCTTGATCTGTGCTACGATAATTAACGGTATAAATCCCTTCACCGAATGCAGGTATGGAACCATTATAAGTGATCCAATCCCCGTAATTCACTTGGTACTCTATTTTCGCGACTCCTGATAAATTATCCATGGCTGATATGCTTACCGTTGCATCCAACTTATACCATCCATTGCTGCCGTCAGGTTCAGCAGGACTTACAGATGCGACACTTACTGGTGCTATCTTATCGATATTGCCAGTTGCACCGATAGTCGACCATTGCTTGGGCGTTAATGTGTCATAAGGACCTAACCCGACATCCTTGGGAACCATATCCGTGTGGGCAGGGGCATCTGTAGAAAACACCTCTCTTATCCCGTCCAGATAACCAAAACCTGAAATATTGCTAGGTATCAGGGCATGCCCTTCCGCTATTTCATTCCAATTGCCCAATAATAGCAGCCTGCTCCCAAGAGAGGCAGCCTCATCTCCATTATCTGGCATATAGTTACTCTTTAACCATTCCAAGCCTGCTTTCCATTCATTCAGCGGAATATTGGTCTTGCGCTCCGACATTCCCCAGGGTTCGTCTCCCCATCCCTGAGAAATCGATGAAATGGCAGGGAGAGCATTGGTATTTTTCTGATTTTGCAGCCGGTCCAATTGTTTGACCATTTCATTTGAAGTATGGTTATAAATGTAGGTATAGTCATAGCCTCGCTCTTTTAGCTCCTGGGATTTGGCCGCATCCGCTCCGCTAAGCTGGGCAAGAAAGATGGCTCCGGCAAAGCCTTCCGCCCTCAACGCCGCATCAATCTCCTCAAATACGGCTGCATTCCCGCTGTTCCCGCCTAACTGACCTGCCAGATCATCCGTCTTCCATATACCTATAACCGGCTTATTATCAATCAGCAAATAGGACGGATGCTTGAAGTAGCGTTCAATCCAATAGTTGACAACATTCTCCTTGAAATCCTCCGCATCCATGGCTCCTGTGCCATTCTCCCACAGTATGGCAAAGCTGATCCTGTCCGAATATTTGGAATTCAAAAAGCCTTGATGCAGCTTTGCCGAATTTCTCGGCTCCTTGACTGGCGATCCCAATGAACCCTTCGGTCTGTACCAGGCCGGATAGTATAAGCCGATTCCATGCTCCACCATCCACTTGGTTTCCCAATCCGCTAACTCAGGATTCCCTTCATCAAAGTACCCCATGAGAGGTGTCCTGTTATCGTAAGGAGCTATCGCATCATACCCAAAGTGACCTCCCTCCCGCCACAAATCGCAGGTCTGGACACCTACCAAATATGGTGATTCGACAGAGGCAGCAATAGGCTCTGGCACATTGCTGATATAGGTTCCTTGAAATAATTTGACATCATCCAGCCACATGACGCCGGTAGCTTCTCCAGGTGTTATAAATTGTACCGAATTCAGGCTATTAACCGGATTCCTCAGAAAAACCTGGGATGCCTTCCTGATATTATTGACATAGATATCTGCCGTACCCAAGGAGGCATCCGCAACAATCTTCATGCCATACCACATATTCCCTTTATAGTTTTCCCAAAGCTTGACGATTGCCCCATCGGCTGCTTCATAGGCTATATTTCCGTCGTCTGTGACAATCTTTACTCCCGGCACATTTTCGCTTCCAATCACCATGGACATTCCATCCACCTTGGAAGGCAGCAGGAACTCATACTCCAAGGTAATCTGTTCCGCCTGATGCGGATAGCTCTTGGACAAATATACGCTATCCCCAACACTTGTATCCTCCAATTTGAATGAATTCCAATCATAATACAGGTTGCTTCTCATTTCCTGTATATGTCCAATTCCCCCTTCAGTCTGCACAGTCCAACCCGAGGGCATATTACCCGGAGAGGTTGTGATGAAATTATCGTAAATCAAATATCCTTTATAGAGCTCCATCACATTGACGGCCAGCTTGGCCACACCTTGCTCCGGTGTCCGGATATACACATTATCCAGTGTGCTTGCAGGATTGCTGAAGCTGGCAGCCTCTATTTTATGACCTGCTCCATTTATATAAACACTGGCCTTACCGGCATCCAGATCGGCAATCACCTTGATTCCATACCAGACATTTCCCATGTATCCCGGCATTATAACGGAGCGGCTGCCATCGGTATTCTCATATTCAATATTTCCGTTTGCCGTAATCAATTTAATGGCGGGAACAGCACCATTTCGCAATTCAAAGCTTACGCCATCTGCTTTGGTTACAAAGCGGACCTTGAAATCAAGGGTTACAACCCCTTCCGATTGAGGCAAAAACGGTCTTTCTCCCCAGACACTCTTCATACTGCTGACATCGTCAAAAATGAAAGGGGTTTCATCATTCAGTTTACGTAAACTCGCCGTTCCGCCTTCTTCCCCAACAGTCCAGCTGCTTGGAATCCAGCCCACAGGCTGCCAATAGGAATCATCTATCAAATGGCCTCTATCCAGAGTTCTTGAAATCGCTGCGGAAAACTCCACATAATCCAACTTGGCGGGGTCCTTTCCATAAACCCCTTCCAACGTGAACATATCTCCCTGATTGATATACAAATATTCTTTGGCATGTCTCACATGAAGCGCATCATCATCATACTGCCCCAGCCAATAATCGATCTCCCTTCCATTTTGCTTCAGCTTGTAAACGCTGTCATATTTGCCCTCTGCTTCATAATACCCGGCATGGACGGCATAATAGCCGGAAGCACCGTTGAAGGAAAAAGCAGCAATGCCAAGTCCTGGCTTCTCCACCGCAATCCCTTTTCCATTGTGTGCTACTTGAGAATCCTCTACTACGTAGTTACTCAGGCTCATCTCCTCGGCCTCTACAATGATTCCTGAAGGCAAATGCTCCGCATTGGCGTAGTCCCCTAGCGAATATCCCGGAACTGCCGGGTCTGGATTATAGCCCGGAACCTGGACAACTACCTCTTCCTCCAGTTTTTTGATATTTACATCATCAATGTGCAGGGTGCCCATGCTGTCTTTTGCCATGACAAAGTCCATTTTGTTCAGTCCCGCTACGGTAAATCTGAAGGGCTCATCCGTTAAGTACTCTTGATTATCAATGAATAGGTCCAGTGTATCTTTTACAGTATCTGCAATCACTTTAACGCTGTACCACCGATTGGCTTGTAAATTATTCATAATAATTTTCGTTTTGCTTGAGGGTCCTAATATTTTAAGGTTAGTACCATCAATCGCCAGACTGATAGCATTTTTTAGATTTTCCGCAATATACATGGCTTTCCACTTAGAAGGAATCTCCTCCGTCAAAAATTTATACTCCATGGTTACCTTGCCAGTAAGCATGGAGCTGAAATTTTTTGTGGCACTTACCGAGGCTCCCGTTACATTTGTCATTTGTGATTTCGTCAGCTTCATACTTTTACCGGTACTGCCAGGAGTATGCTCTACAGCAACAAAGCCGTTGTTTTCAAGTACAGCCCATCCGTCAGGCGCCATACCAATTTGACCGTCCTCAAAATCATCTGAAATTCCGGAAGCACTATCTGCAGGTGTCTTGCTACCCTCAGCCTTAGTGCCTCTGACACCCGTATATACTTTCACGTTATCAAAATACAGGGTGCCGCTACTGGAATCCCCCATTTTAAACAGCAACTGACCAACATGATTGATGGGATTTCTTAATTTTGCATTATACCATTGTTGCTGCCCGTCAATATAAAAATCGAAGGTATCCGAATCCGTATTGATATCTAATTTCAAATGATACCATTGTCCCGGATTAAAGCCCTGCACCGTTTCAAGCTGTGCGCCGTTGTATATCTTTATATTTCCATTGTCAAACGCTACGGAGGCCGCTATATCTCTATTGCTTCCATCCATGATATAGGCCGCGCATTTCCATTTTTCCAGTTCATCTGTTTTGACATCGTATTCAATACTAACTATGCCACTAACGGGGCTGATTCTTTTCATAACATCCAGATTTCCCGCAGCTTCGATTTTGTGAAGCTTTATACCACCGCTCTCCTCATCAACAATAATACTTCCTCCTTCTGCCAGAGGGTACCACCCATCCCAATCCCCCTCATCAAAAGAATCATCAACAACCATTATGCCGTTCTCAGCCAACTCAGAAGCCAGAGGATCTTCAGCATCAGGCAATGGTTGATTTCCCTCGGACATGGCCGGCGCTACCTGTGGTTCAAAATTGGCCGTTGCTTGTACATTAATCGCATTCATAAACAACATAATCAGTATCCCTATTGTTAGGCATTTATATAGGAATGCTTGTTTCACGCATTTAACCTCCTCTGTTAATCACAAGTTAAATCACTCAACGAATATTGGCAACTAAAGTAAGGATCACTTAATCCAGTTTAGTAGGTTACGTCTCGTCCGTATCGTGAAGCCCCGCAGCCTTTAATCCCGTTTCTTGCAGAACAGCCTTCAGCTCCATCGGATCGTAATCATGAAATCCGGCGAACTGGACACCCGCCCCTCCCTGTCTCTTTAATTCTCTCAGAACACCGGGAAATCCACTTGGCAAGCCTCTCTCAGCATGTATAGTTGTACGGCAAGCTTATGTTTCACACCACATGCCTCCTTACAATCTGACTTCCGCACCCAAATCGGCGGATCGGTACAACGCAGTTAATATTTTTATCATATCGACGCCGTGCTGAGGAATCAAAATCGGTTCTTCCCGGCCCTGCACGACTTGGACAAAATGCTTGATATGTTCGCCGTGCGCATCAACCGTGCGATTCCCCAATATCGGCTGGATATTGACGAGCTGGCCAGCTGTTTCCCCGAACATTTTGAGTTCACCCTTCATTAAGCTTGCTCCAGCCTTCGTACCACGCAGCTCGAGGAATGTTCCTTCTTCCTGCACATTCGATGCCCAACTGAATTCAATCTGCAAGGTGGCGTTGTTGTCGAAGCGGATGAAGCCAGTTGCCAAGTCTTCGACATTGAACGTGCCTTCCTCCTTCTTCTCCCCAAACTGGCTATGCTCGGAATCGGACAAGTCTGTTCCCGCAAACTTACAGTAAGTGGCTCCAGAGACCGCGACCGGCTTCGGATTCCCCATCATCCACAGAGCAAGGTCGATATAATGAACGCCGAGGTCTATCAACGGGCCGCCGCCGGACAGCTCCTTAGTCGTGAACCAGCCGCCCTTGCCGGGAATGCCTCGGCGGCGAAGCCACCCGCAACGGCCGGTATAAATTTCACCCATATGGCCTTCATTGATGTATCGTTTCAAATACTGGGAAGCTAGCGTGAATCGATTATTCCGCATCGTCATTAGTACTTTGCCGCTAGCCGCAGCTGCCTCAGCCATTTCTTCCGCTTTCTCTGGAGAGACGGCATCCGGCTTTTCGCAGAATACGTGTATGCCCGCTTTCAGGGCCGCCACCGCCACCTCCGAATGGTAAAGATTCGGCGTACAAATATCGATTGCATCAATGTCCCCATGACGCAGCAGTTCCCGATAATCTGTATACACGAGGGCAATGCCGTGTTCGTCAGCAAGCTTTTGCGCCCGCTCCTGCACAACGTCGCACAAGGCGACGACCTCAATTTCTGGATGCTCCAACCAGGTAGACAAGTGCGCTGACCTGAAAATGTTTCCTGTTCCAACAACGCCAAGCTTCAATTTACGCGACATTCCGAGTGCTCTCCTTTGTTATTCATGGTCTCCGAAAAAATCTTTCAACTTGCTTAGTGAACCATCTTTTCCTTCCTCACAAGCCTTGTATGTGGTGCTCGTTGCTGATGGCCTTATCGTACAAGGAGGAAGAGCTTGCTGCCAACCGGTCCATCTTGCGGTTGGTCTCTTTTCTTTACCAAAGAAGGAGTGACATTACTTTACGTTTGTTTATTTTCATTACGTTTAATCATGTCAAAGGAGGAGAATCGCGCTTTTGTGCAGGCTTTTTGTATTACTCTTGCTCCGTGATCCGCTCCCTGTATTCCGTAGGCGTCAGTCCGGTCAGCTTCAACCGGGCCAAAATCGTCTCCGTTCTGATCCCGATGGCATCCACTTTCTGCATAACTCTGCCCTTTTACTTTCTTTATTTCGCGCTTTTCCAACGATCATAAGCAGTCTGATAAATGTTGACCAGCTCATCGACGCCCATCTTTTTCATCGTAGCCACATATTCGTCCCATTTCTCTACTGGCTCTTGACCGACGATAATTTTCGCCTCCATCTGCTCTACGAATGTTCGAATGTCCACACTAATCGCATTAACCCGTTGAGCCTCCTCACTCTTGAAATAAGTAAGCGGGAATGCTTTCTGGGCATAAGGAAGATAGGGTTTAACCTGGTCATTCAATACAAAGCCTAACCAATCCGGCTTCAGAAACTTGCGTTCCAACGCTTCATTCGCGTAACCATACCCCAGATTTGAAACTTTATTGTTCTTGAAATCATTCTCCAGCATCCCTTGAGGTACCATATACTCGATATATTTGGGTTCGGTGTTTGACCACTTGTAGCTTTGCCCCTCTATGCCATACTGTGCCAACTTGTATCCATCCTCACTATACAAATAATCCAACCAGCGTATCGTCGCTTCAGGATGCTTATTCACACTGGTAATCGCAAAGTTCCCCCGCCGAATGACATCTTTTTCCGGAACGATTGGCTTGGGTAGCCCTTCGCTCACCAATGGCGGCATCTGAGGATTGTTTAGAATATTTGCCGGTGCAACCTGTTTGTCCTTCCCTCCAAAAACAGGCAAGCTGTTTCCCATCACTCCATACTTTCCGCTCTCTCCTTTTGCAATCATTTGCGGATTGCTTTGCGAGAAAATTTCATTATCAAGCAATTTCTCTCGATAAAGCTTCTGCATGAAGGCCAAATAATTTCTATACCCCGCTTGTGAAGGTACGAATCGGGCTTTATCGCCGGATACCTCGACCATGTCGGATAAATGTCCGAAATAGGATAACAGGATGGGACGCAAATAAGTAAGCTTATTGGTTCCTGTTAAAGGTATTTCATCCGCCTGGCCATTTCCGTTAGGGTCCTTTTCTTTGAAGTCTTTCAGCAGTTGATACAATTCCTCTGTAGTGGTCGGAAGCTTTGTAATATTGAGTTTTTTCAGCCATTCACCATTCATAAACAACCGGTAGAATCGATCTCTCGGATGGTCTGCAACTTGCGGCAGTGCATAAATATGCCCGTCCGGTGTTGTAATTGACTTTTTAATTTCAGGATTCTTCTTGAATATCTCTCTAATATTGGGCGCATATTTCTCGATTAAATCATCCAAAGGTATTAACAGGCCCTGAGAGCCATAATTCATTTCATTATTGGCATCCAACGCTCCCATGAAAAATAAATCAGGTAGCTCATTGCTGGCAAATGCCAGATTTTTACGTTCCTGATAGGAGGAACTGGGAATGGTCGTATATTCGAATTTCACATTCGTTTTTTCTTCCATGCCTTTGAAGAAGTAAAGGTCCTTCCAAGAACGCTGCATATCTTCCGGTCCCATCATTTTGAGTGTAATGGCGTTAGGTACAACCGGAAGCCCTGTGGAATTAAAATTAGCTGTGGCCCCCTTCTCAGATGGTTTGGGTTGCTTCTCTTCCGAGGTGGTACAACCTGTGAGGGACAGACTTGCAAGGATAACACTCATCGTACCGATTATTGTTTTATTGAACATTGTAGAACCTCCCTTTTTTTATACAATCAATTTCCTCTAACTGTCATTGCTTCAATGAACCGATCATAACCCCCTGCACGAAATGCTTTTGCACGAATGGAAAAACAATCAATAAAGGGAGCGCCGCAATAATCATCACTGCGTATTTGATCAACTCGGATATTCGGGTCTGCTCCGACATATCCATATTCAGATCGCTGCCAGTTGTTAGCATTTGTGCCGATATTTCCTGCTGCACCAATATTTCCCGCAGAAATAACTGCAGAGGATACAGCTCCCTATTGGACAAATAAATAAGCGCACTAAAGTATTGATTCCAATGCCCGACTCCATAGAATAAAGCCATTACCGCAATGAGCGCCTTGGATAAGGGGAGAATAATTTGCATAAACAGGCGAAAATCGGAACAACCATCCATTGCGGCTGCTTCCTCCATTTCCTGGGGCACATTCCCCTGAAAAAAGGTTCGCGACACCACAATATTAATCGCACTTGCCGCACTTGGCAAAATAAGCGCCCCATACGTATTTACAAGCCCTAGAGACTTCACCAGCAAATAAGTAGGGATCAAGCCTCCGCTAAAAAACATCGTGAATACAATAAACAACGTAAATATATTGCGTCCTGCCAGATTTCTTCGGGATAAAGCATAAGCGCAGGGGAGCGTCACCGCCAAGTTGATTACAACTCCACCAACCGTATAAAATATAGAATTCATATAGCCAGTCCAAATATCCGCATTACGAAACACCCGATCGTACCCCTCCAGGGTAAAGCCTTTGGGGAACAGCCACATTTGTCCCGAGTTGACATAAGTAGGGTCACTTACTGAAGCGCTAACAATATACAGAAGTGGATACAAGATGAGCGCGACGAGCAGTATGAGGAACGTGGTGTTCGCAACCTGAAATAACCGGTCTCCGGTAGATTGTCTTAACATAGTTCCATGCCCTCCCTGTTCATCGATACTGCCATCCTTTGTTGATTATTGCCTATGTGGCTTCTTATTACCATAAGCTGTTCCCGCTCTTTCTAGCCAATTGGTTGAATAGAAGCAATACGCTAAAATTAATCAGATTATTGAACAAACCGATCGCCGCTGTATAGCTGTACTGAGCTTGCAGTAGGCCATTACGGTAGACATGGGTTTGAATAACATCCGAGGCAATCATATTGAGTGGATTTTGCAGTAAATAAATTTTCTCAAAGCCCACGTTCATAAAACTCCCCAGATTTAAAATGAATAAGATGATAATCGTTGGCATAATGCCAGGTATATTGATGGCAAGAATGCGTTGAATCCTGCTGGCACCGTCGATCTGAGCGGCTTCATGCAATTCAGGGTTAATACCCGAAAGTGCAGCTAAGTAAATGATAGCTCCCCAACCCAGATTCTGCCATTCCCCCGAAAGCACAAAAATACTTTTGAACCAACCTGCCTCCGTCAAAAATGCAATAGGTTCACCACCAAAAGCACGAATGATCACATTGACAATTCCCGCTGTCGGGCTTAAGAACGATATGATCATGCCTGAGATCACGACAACTGAAATAAAATGCGGCGTATAGGTTACGAGCTGTACGAACCGTTTAAAGGCAGCATGCTTCAGCTCATGGATGGATAAAGCCACAATAATGGAAACAGGAAACAACACTAATTGGTACAAATTGATCAGTACCGTATTGCCAACAAGCTGCCAAAAATAGTAGGAGCGGAAGAAACGTTCGAAATGGTCGAAGCCTATCCACGGGCTTCCCCATATTCCTTTACTGGCTATATAGTTTTTGAAAGCAATTTGCACGCCATATATAGGAATGTAATGAAAAACTAAGAAATAAATAAAAGCAGGTAATAGAAAAAGGTATAATTGCCAGTTTTTACTTACTCTCCTTCGTATGAAATTTGAACTGACTACGATACCGTTCATTCCAATAACGGACTTGTTGCTTGCCATTTCGACTTCTCCCTTTCTTGTGGACTCTCGATCTAAGCCCAACTATAGGGGGCACCCGCTTCGGTGTAAATAAGTAGTTTCGAACGGAATAGGCGATTTTTTCCCACAACAAAAATCGCCTACTCCGCAATATCGGACTATGGGGTCCAATGCGAAGCAGGCGCTACAGTTTATCATTTACTTAAGGTATGTCCATCTTGCCATATGTTTTGCGATACTCGCCCGGCGTAATACCCTCCATGTTTTTAAATTTCTTAATAAAGTTAGACATATCCTGATAGCCGGTTTCCAGAATAATTTCTTTGATCGGCCTATCCGAGCTCACGATCACCTGCTTGACTGCTTCCACGCGAAGGCGCAATACATATTCGGTAAAAGAAATTCCGGTCTGTTCTCTCACAAATCGGCTTATATAGGAAGCAGAAAGTCCGAATTTCTGCGACAGCATGTCTAGGCTTAACTGGCTAGACCTGAAATTCAGAGTGAT
Source organism: Paenibacillus germinis (assembly GCF_013141785.1). Classification (NCBI taxonomy): domain Bacteria; kingdom Bacillati; phylum Bacillota; class Bacilli; order Caryophanales; family Paenibacillaceae; genus Paenibacillus; species Paenibacillus germinis. Next base: position 33,709 of record NZ_WHOC01000190.1, on the reverse strand, counting down.
TTCTCCAACGATCCTCTCACATAAATCGGCTTGCTTATGATCTTTCTGGACTTCTACATGGTCGCAAATGCGAATCACCACTGCCCTGATTCGTTTGCGCAAATCATCCAGCGTCTGAAACTCCATCATGAGCCGTGTTTCCGGCCAATCAAAGCCAATCTTCATCGTTTGCATCTGTTTAAGCACCGTATTGACCATGTCGAAGCAGACGCAGCGGAGCAGGAGAACCGACTGCTCGGTTAATGCGATACTATCCAGCAGCCCTTCCAGGGTCTCCAGACAAACGGTTCGATCCCCTTGCTTCAAGCTTTGGTTAAATTTGACCTGCTCTCCCAGAGAGTAACTGTTCGTCTGATCTTGAATCTGCGAGATATCTTCAAAAAACAAAATACGTCCATTGTGGGATTGCAAGCGGTACTCCAGCATAGCCAAGCCTTCGATCAATGAACGATTTATCATGGACATCTCCCTACTAACCGTCCCCACTCCGATGAGGGGGCTTAATTGAAATTGCTCCCAAAGCCATTGTTGTACAATTTCAGCGGTTTGTTCACGGAATGCCCTTGTTAGTTGGGAGGTATCCTCTACCGATACGATCAGGGCAACAGCCTGTTCCTCCATAAGCTCAAGACCGAACCCCTTGCCCCCTTCAAAGTGGACCCGATGCAGCATTTGCAAGACAGCGTCGCGATTTTTCATATCGTCATGTACGAAATCCGAAATGCCTTCCTTCAAGGAAATGGCGATGATAAAGTAATATTCCCCTTGAAGCTCCCGAAAGTGCCTATCATACAACGGATCGCCATCAGCATTTGGCTCTAAACCACTGCCTTTCAACAGCCTTAAAAGCGCTTGCTCCTGCACTAAGGGTCTTTGGTGCTCCAGGTCGAATTCCAATCTTTTGGCATAATCGAACATATCATCAAACGTACTGCGAATCCAATCTAACTCATTCGGCTTACGTTCCTCCGTATGTTGGTTCTGCTCATGATTCCGCCGCAGACGCAAATGCTCCTCTAACGAACGAATAGGTCCAAATTGCTTGAAAGCGATAAACACAGCTATTGCTAGACCAACAAGTAGGACCGTTAACAGCAGGCTCCGGACTACAAACTTGTATTGGATAACACGCTGCCAGAACTGGTCTGTCGGCATCACGATCACATAGCTCCAGCCGGTAATTTCCGACTTTTCTCTCATGATCGAATAACGAGAGGAACCGATCTCGTTAACAATCGATTCCTTGGAAGAGGCTAACAAATTCCGAATTTCTTGCATATGAATTGAATTCAGTGTCCGTTCAGCAGCTAGAATATCGCCCTTATCGTTTAAAAGATACACATCTCCCTGAAAGTTGCCCAGCATATCCTTCATCGTATTCGTCAGCACGGATTCATCAATCAGGAATAATAATGTCGCATACGGGTTACTGCTGTTGGGCAGGACCGGAAATAAGTAAGTTAATAACCGCTTCTCCCTATCCCCTCGCAGTACAACAGGAGCTGCAGGTTTAAGCGTAATTTGCCTATTTGAATTCAGCTCCTGCTGGAAGCTGAGACCGTCCTGATCAGAAAAACGATACGTCTTTTTGGTTAAGACATCTAAGGAAACGACGCCTTCAGTCGAATAAATAAGCTCATCTCCGCGAAAATACAAAAGGAGCTCTTCCAGAATCGGGCTATTGGCCTTATACTTGGCAAGCTCCTTAACCGTTTCGGAGGCATAAAAGTCATTGACCTTGGCCATATAGGGAGAGAGGCGGTAATCGTTAGCCATTCTAGCCGCTAACTGGTTCATACCGAGGATTTGTTGATCTAATAAAGTGCGGACTTGATTCAACTTATAATGATTAGACATTTCGACCTCATTCTGGACAGTCTTGACCGCATTCGTATATATAAAAAAACCAAGTATCACAAAAGGTGTCGCAAAAACCAGCAAGTAGGATAGTACATATTTATGAAAAAGCGTTAAACGGATACGTGAAAAGCGATTCATCTGTAACACCTCTCATTCATGCATGTAAGAATCTACAGTATAAACGTAACAGCCTACTTTGCAAATAAGCGATATTTGCAAAGTAGGCTGTTTATGATAGAAGAGCTTACGATGGGGCGAGTCCTCATATCCTAACAGCGTTATCAAGGAACGATAGCACTATGCTCGAGAAGCAAAGCTTTAAGTGCTTCCAAAGGCACCTTCCTTAGCGACACATCCAATTTGGCAGCTAATGCCGCAGCAGCCCCGGCAACTTGGCCGGTAGCCATACAAGTAGCCTGAACCCGATAAGCAGAATTAGCCATCTGGTCTCCGGAAAGACAGCGTCCAGCCACAATCAGATGGTCACTGTTAACCGGTATTAATGCACCATAGGGAATTGTTGCGACGACTCCCTTATCCAAATAATGCTTAATAACAGTATTGTCGCTCGGATGGTGCAGATCGATTGGATAAAAGCTATAGCAGATTGCATCCGGCCAATGAAACCCAGAAACGTAAGAGGCCTCGTCTATCCTAGACTCTCCGATTATTCTCCAAGTCTCCCTGATGCCGCACTCGTTCGCAGCATAACGAACCGATAGATGCTCACAACCGGGTACCCGTCGCAGGAAACGGTAAATACGCAAGAGTGTCTGCCTTGCCGTAACTTCCGCTTCCGTCTTGGATTCCGAGGTGGAACCATCAATACCTGGAATATGCATACTGATTACCCCTGATCGCAGATCGTTATAAAAGGGTGGATTGCTTGCAGGGTGGTCGGTGACCCTTATGCTGCCTTCGGCTAATGCTTCATCGTACACCCGCTGTAGCTCGTCGGGATTGATACTCGAAAACTCGTATCCATCGATTTCGTTGATCAACGTTCCTGGCTGAAGTTTCTCACTTTTCTCTCGGGCATATCCCAACATTCCGCACAAATCGGCATCGCCCGTGGAATCGATGAGCTTGCGCGTTTTCAGCACCTGTATGCCCCCTTTACCTGCAACCGAAACAAGAAGCCGGTTGTCCTGCTCGTCAACAGAAACGGGCATTTCGTGCAATCTTAGCTCAACACCGGCCCGCAAAATAAACTCGTCCAATACTGCAGCGTATACAAAACGGTTGACCCTAATTTGTTGATGCCAATGCTTCTCCGGTATGGTCAAGAAATCCGGCAATAAGGCACCACCCAAACGAAAAGTCTCCATAATAATCTCCCAACCGATTCCATCAATGACCTGCTGTCCCCAAGCATGAAACAAGCCTGGGAAATTGACAGCACCCACGGTAATCGTTCCTCCAAGAATACCATTCTTCTCCACCAACGCAGTTCTTGCGCCTGCACGTGCCGCTTGAATGGCAGCTATGCAGCCAGCGGAACCACCGCCAACTACAATTACATCGTAATTACCGTCCATATATCATACCTCTTCCAATTAATTTATGGTTATACCATCTGGCACTCGCAAAGTCGACTGACCATTCTTATGCTCATAAGAGATCGTGCCGATAGCCACCCGAAAAGAAAGCTTTAACTCCTTGAGTGTATCCGGAATGCGGGGCTTGAAGGTGACTTTCTTCCAACCCGGTTCAGCCGGTTGAATCCCCGCGATATGCTCAATCAGGATTGGAATAGGAGCGCTCGCCCACGCATGACATAAACTTGTATTCCATTTCGCCTCCTTGGACCACGCCTCAAAGCAGGTTGTCGCCCCTTCCTTGACCATATTGTTCCATGAATGGATATCATCAGAACTGATCAGATCATAAATCAAAGCGTATTCCCCCGCTTCCGCAAGAGCTTGCAGAACGAAATAAGACATATAAACGCCACAGTTCAAACGCTTCGTGCGAATAAGTTCGATAACAGATTCTTTTCCTTCCTCAGGTACCAAACCGAACAGGAGCGGCAACACGTTCGAATGCAGTGCAGAATGGGACGATCCTACAGCGTCGGTGAACAACTGGCTGCTTTCATCGAAAAATGCCTTTCGAAAAGAATCTCGGAATCCGTCCAAATCATAAGAATCTCCTTCATCATCCGTGTGCTGAGCATTGACCATACAGCGCATTTCCGAAACCACTTTCATAGCACCATAATAAAACGCATTAATGACATTATGGCATCCTGTTCCTACAGGTTTTGTAAGCGGAAAATCATAGCCGTCTCGCATCCCTTCGGGCCAATCGACCAAGTTCCATTTGTCCGAAACGTTCTCAAGTAATCCGTCCTCGCGCCGATACAAGCGAAAATGCTCCAGCATGTTTACTGCTGTCGGAAGCATCTCTTTTAAAAATTGTATATCTCCGCTTTGCCGATAGTACTGCATCAGCTGCAGCGGCCATTGGAACGAAAAGTCAGCGATCTCCTGCATAAAGTGACCCGGAGCCACAGCCATGAGCCCTGGGCAAACGGAATCAGACAATCGTGCGAAATCCTGCAAAGCTTTGCGAAATAGCCGAAGATCTCCCGAAACATACGAATGGGCATGGGTAATAATCGTGTTATCGCCTAAATATTGCCCCTTTTCACGGGTCGGACAGTCCACGTAATGCTCCTGCGAGCCGAATTTCACCCCATTTCGGCATATGGACCATATTGCGTTCAGATTAGAGTCGGAAGATTCGAACAAGCTCGCTTCCTCATCTAGCGGGTAGTGTCTGACAACCGCTCGGAAACTGTCAATATCGATTTTCACGGTAGACGATGTTGCGAGAACCTCTACATACCGGAAAGCTTTGTAATCGAAAAACTCAGCCTCATCCATGCTTCCCGACAAAGTCCACAGCTCCCTATAAACACAGTTGCATCTCATCTCGTATCGGGTGCGGCCATCACTATTCAACTCTTCTCCGTACCGGATTTCTACAACATCACCTTCTCTGCCTTGGGCTTTAAGTCGAAGCTGACCTGTTAATTCATGTCCAAAATCAATGAAATAGCCGCCTTCCGGTAGGGCTGATATATGCTGAGGCTTGATCTCGTAAACGGAAACAGGAGGAGTCGGCTGAAGGAACAAGCTATACCCATGATCCTCCATTTCCTCGCAGGACTTCCATCCGGATAAATCGATACTGGCATTTCGCCAGTCCGGAACCTGCTCACGGCTGTCGATCCATTCCAAATATTGCGTGTTGTACCCGACGATGCCACCGCTGATGTATTCGTTGGCCTTGCGGGATAACCAGGTCTGGTCGCTCTTCACGATAAGCTTACCGTCCACTTCAAGTTCGGCAATCATTCCTTGCCGGTAATCTCCACTATTGTATGCACGGCAGACAAGACCCTGATAGTAAACATGAACGGCTATGACATTGGTCCCTTCTTTCAAGAAAGAAGCAACATCATATCTATTGTAATAGTAGTAATAATAGTTGCCTTGTGCAGGGCCTTGACCCACAAATCGGCCATTGATGTAAAGCTTGTAATAATCGTCAGCAGTTATATCGAGTAAAGCTTCCTTATAAGCATCCGTAAGAACAAACTCTTTACGTACCAACATATGAAAATTTTTCAATTCCTCGTCGTGATGATGTGGGGGAGCGGCATCCCCTTCTTTATGATATAAATTCAGCGGCAGTAATTCGGCAAAACGTGCTTCCTTTATCCAACTTCCATTCCATTTTTTATCCATGTACGTACTTCTCCCCCTATATTGACTTTGGATGTTTGCCCCCTGAGGATGAAGATTAGCCCCTCATTCATTGTATTTGAAAGCCCTTCATTTTTTCCATACACTAATGTAAACTGAACTATATACTTATTATCCCACAGGGCGAAGCCGGGTCTGCATGTTCGACCACGCCTCATTATGAAATGGGGGAGATCATTAATGTGTGCCTTTCCATTATGCGGTCATATACCAAGACTGACGTATTTCCGACATTTCGTGCACCGTGAGCAATTTTTTCAGTATGAGAGTATTCAGGACGAATGGCTCATTTTTGCTGTGGAAAACGGATCGTTATACTTTGAAATCGATGATCATCATGCAACCGCTTCTTTCGGAGATCTCGTTTTTTGTCCACCAGGTGTCGTATTTCGACGGGTCGTGATTTCACCCATCACGCTCTTTGTATTTCGGATGAGTTGGAGAGACGACGAAGGAAATGAGATTGATCTTGCGGAATTGGGTACCCTTCCAGTGGGAAAAGTCAGCTTGCGCAATACCGAAAGGCTGATTGGAGATTACGCAGCTCTGAAACCGTACAGTACCCAAGGAGAGCGATGGAGTATGGTCCTCAGAAGCCATTACCTGCATCATATATGGCTGTTATATTGTGAAGAGGCGGAGGAACTGTTGAACGAGGAACCCCATCGACCGGCAGACTCGATCATTCAACAGGCAACAAGGCTAATTCAGGTACAAGCATTTGAGCGATTTAGCCTGAATGCGATTGCCGCCTCTCTGGGGATTAGCCGTATGCAGCTGTGTAAAAAGTTTCACGCTGAATTAGGAACGACACCGATCAAGTATCTCACTTCCCTTCGTCTTGAAAAAGCCAAGACCCTGCTGACGGAAACGAATTTGACACTGGATCAAATCTCGGAATGCTGCGGTTATCAGAACGGGTTTTACTTAAGCCGAGTATTCAAAAACAATTGCCTCGTAACCCCAATGCAATACCGAAAAGCCCACCGCTTGTAGAGGAGGCCACTGAAGAACTTGTAGTTTTTCCGAGCATATAAGAGAAACGAATAAAAAGACGACCCTTTCCCCCATTTTTTGGGAGTGAGAGTCGTCTTTTTGTAATCCAAACAGGTCTACTGGATCCACTTTTTACTTCATCAGCTTCAATATTCGTTTTAGATTAACCGTGAAGGTTTTGGTGCAACTATAAAAACAGATCAAAGATAGTATCATATGCATAGCTTCGATTCCGGCAATTGTTTTCTCTGCAGTACTGAAAGATTTGTATCCCAGCATTGGTTTAATGACTTTCTTTATGAATCGATGATCTTGTTCAATAATATTGTTTAGATATTTTTGTTGTCGTAGTAATGATTCTTGATTCATAGCTTTCTCGTCCTTCAATTGCTGGACTGCGGTAGGATAAGCTGGGTTTTTATCGAATCATTAGTCGGTTTCAAATAGGGACGAATTCGTTTATCTAATTCTGGGCTAAATTGATGAACCCACCGCATAATGGTTGTATGAGCAGTGCCAAGACCCCGCTCTTTCATCATCTCCACGAGATCACGATAACTTAGGCTATATTTCAAATACCATCTTACCGTTAGCAAGATAACCTCTGATTCATACTACTTCCACTTAAACAAATTTAATACCGATTCCAAAGTAATTGCCCCATCTCATGACTTCATTTCGATCATGGTATCATGTATCGGAGCTTTGCACCACAACCCTTTAAAGGGTAAAGTTACCGAGTGGATTTGAACCACTTAGATTTGCGACTGTGAGGCGCACAAACAAACCGGAACCTCTTATTCGGAGTCCCGGTTTTATAAACACTAAACAACTTCACTTAAGCGCCCATCCCGAAACCGTACAATCCGCTTCGCCTGCTGCGCAATCAATAAGTCATGCGTAATCAAAATAATCGTCCGACCTTGTGCATTTAATCTCTTTAAAATGTTTAAAATCTCCACACCTGTCTTCGAATCTAACGCTCCCGTAGGTTCATCCGCCAAAATAATCGGAGGATCACCTGCCAACGTTCGCGCAATAGCTACGCGCTGCTGCTGCCCGCCAGATAACTCTGATGGAAAATGCTTCTTACGATCCAGTAAATCCACCGATTCCAATGCCTGTAGAACGTATGGCTCTCTATCCTTTTTCGTCATTCCCCGATAAATTAAAGGTAATTCCACATTCTCGTAAGCATTTAGTCTCGGAAGCAGATTGAAGCTTTGAAAGACAAATCCGATTTGTTGATTCCAAATCTCAGCAATCATAGATGCCTTTATCTACAATGTCCAAACACCGATGATGTTCATTAGTGTGGATTTGCCGGAACCTGACGGTCCCATGATGGCCACGAACTTCTCCTTGATCAATATCTACACTATACCTTTACGCCACCAGCGTGTAATATGCTCCATCATAGGATGATCGCCATTCACTCCTACATCTACCTGGATTTGTTCTCCACTTGAGACACGTGATCAAATACGATTGGGTCGCGCCAGGTGACGTTTTGCCCCAGACTCCTTCGATTATCGGATGCGGCAGACCTTCGCCAAGTTCTATCGCTTCAATGGTTTCCAGCACCCGTTCAGCTTCGCAGCCAAACAAAGCAATTCTGGTACCGACGATTCGAGCGTCGTCGCCGTCGATCGGAGTCACATAAAGCCCTTTTCCTTCGACCAACACGTCCACTGCTGCTCCGCATTCGGTAAACTCCAATGTCATTACGCCTGATTCCTCAACATAATTTGTCTGTACGGGCATCTCCATTTGACCGCCAACGATAACCCGAATCAACGGGATCATGTACGCTGCGGATTCGTAACGATTACCGGTTGAGGGATCGGTTAAACCAACCAACTTGCCTTTATCATTGATATGTATCATCAATTTTCCCGCATTAACACTTACATCGCAGACTTATCTCCCAAGATAAGCTTCTAACCTCTAAGTTGATCGCCAAATTATTTAATTCGCCACGGCGTAAAGCCGGAGCTCATTGCTTGGCAGTGACCAATCGCTTGATCCGCTGTACCGATACCTTTGCTCCATTCTAAGTGATAACGGAATTCGTAAAACCCTCCGAGTGTTGCTTTAAAATTCGTTTCCCAGTAATTGGTCATCGCCCAAGCGTACAGCTGTCTCTCGGTATCTTCCCGCTGCTGCGTATGCAGAAGTCTTTTGCCATGCTCCAAAGATCCTAACTGCATGAGCGGCGTATCCGGGGTAGCGATCATCAGCGAACGGTCTTCACTTACAAACGCAAGCCCCTCCTGAATGCAAGAAAAATCGAGCAGCGTTCCCGGCACCTGGTCGGTCCATGGACGCACGAGCGCACCGGGCTTATCAAGCCATAACGTTTCATTGTCTAAGCTTCCGTTCGTGAACGGCAGCGAAATATAGACGTTTTCCGGCTCCCATACGCTGTCTTTATGAAAGCGAACGGCGACATCGACCCGGTTAATCGTCGCATAAAGCTTTAAGAACAGCGAATAATAGCTCATCCCCGGCGTTTGAAACTGGAGCTCGACGACGCCGTACAACGGACCGCTCCCAACTGCTTTTGCCTTCACCAAACGTCCGGCCGAGCGCTTCACATTCAGCCCTTTCCGGTTGCGGCCCATCGAAGAACGGGCGGTATAAATGCTGCTCGGGTTGATCGGATCAACCGCCGGCGTCACCTCGTACACGGGAGTGAACGCTCCGTGCTTCCGGTCCTCACGGATCATCTCTTCCCCGGTTTCCTTGTTCACCCACGAGACGATCCCTTCGTCTTCGCTCCAACGGATGACCGCAAACGGTGATTCGATGGCATACTGCGAAATGACGAACATTTCAGGCTCTCCGCCGTGCGGGTGCATATCCTCGATGTCATTAACCGAGTCAACACCGACCAGCTTGAAGTTGCTCGTCGTTTTCGCTTTTGGAACTTTCGCCGTCCGGATGAAAAATTGTTTCTGCTCGCCCGGCTTTAAGTCCGCTTCGACCGTAACCGTCTGATAGCCTCGTTGAGAAGGGACGACATGCCCGCTGCTTTCTTCAACGACTTCCAATCCGTCTTTGAACCGTTCGTTCTCAAAGCCGTCCCACTCCAAATCGACAAGCTGCTTGGAAGGATGCAGTTCCGTGTTGACGACACGATAACGGAACGGGCGTCCCGGGTGCAACAGAGAGCCGTCCAAGGCGTTGCGTACTTTATCCAAAGCGCTGTGAGCCAGCCGGCTCGCGTTCGCCGCATAAGCCAGCTTGCGAACCTCAAGCATTTGGACGTTCCAATGCCAAGGCGAATGAACCGACGCATGGAATCCCCACGTATGCTCCGCATACATGATAAGCTGCTGCTCGATTTCGGACAGCTCCGCCGAGTCAACGATTTGCTTTTGCGGATCAAGCCGTTTGACTTTGCGCAGCGTGCGCTGTGCATCCTTGTAAATTTGCGTCTGCATAGGTGTGGATCCTATCCCGTCCGACCACCAATCCGGCCAATCTCCCCGATAAACAGGAATGTCGGCTTCTTGCTCTTTCAGATGCCGGAAAAATTCGCTTAACGTTGACAGCTCGATACGAACCTCGTCCCCGTTATCCGCATTCCATTTCCGAATCACTTCCGCAATCTCCCCGTTAGGCGAACCATTATCTGTAGCCAGCCCTTGTACCATGACAGGGACAAAATCATATGGATATTGCTCCTCCTCCAACTTGTTTAAATAACGTTCGATTCGAGTGGTCATGATTTCGAAGCGGTTGTCTACAATCCCCGGCGTATGAAACTCATCACGGATCAAGTAACTGTTGACCGCATCCGGGCACAACCCTAATTCGTTGCCAAACATGTAGTGATCCCCGTTCCAAACGAGCAGCTTGTCGCCGCTTGGCGTCTCCCACCAGAACGGAATTTGCTTGCGGCCAAGCGCAAACATCCCGTGATGCGTATGAATACACGAAAAAAGGTGCTGAATACCCGCTTCCGCCAAGCTTTGCGCATATCCCCAGCTGTATCCGTTAATATCCGCCGTCATCGCCGAATCGACCGGGCAACCGATCGAACGCCCGTATTCGGCCGCTTTCGAGTGCATGGATCTCAGAAGGTCGTAATCGGGCAGCTCGGTCATGTTGAGATACGTTCCCGACAATTCAATATCGCCTCGCCGCACAGCTTCCGCAAAATCGTTTTTCTCTTCCACGCTTGCTTCCTTCAAAAACTGCTCGACTGCCCAAAACGTCTCGCAAGTCCATTTGAAGCCGCTCCACTCGCTGCGCGTTCCTGTTAGGGCATCCTTCGAAATTTGCAGCGCTTGTCGTATAAAATCTACATGGTACTGCTCGATCCGTTCTTGTCTCTCCGTATAGCCAATGTCCGTATGGGAATGGTGAATGACGAAAAATCGCCATTTCCGGTTTGTATTGATCATAATGTTCAGCTCTCCCTTACCTATGAATGATATGAAAACCAGTTTACCTCAATGGGCAAAAGAACGGGTTTGATTCAATTGTTTTTCATTGAACGCTCGACAATCAGTTCCGCTGTCAGCAGCGCCGTCGGATCGCCGCCAACATAGATCATGAACCGTCCCGGCTCAACAATCCGCCCAAGCGACTGGTCGACGAATTGAAGCTGATCTCTGCCAAGCGTAAAAGTGACCGTTTTCTCTTCGCCTGGGGCAAGCGCGATTTTCGCAAACCGTTTCAATTCCAACAAGCTTTCCAACCGAAAAGTTGGATCAACTGCCCAATCTTCTCATCGGTCATCATTCGTCCAAGCAGATCGGTGACCCTCTTCCCCACCGGCAGCGCCGCATCAAGACACGGATATTTCATTCCATCCCATCCTCTTTGCATGAATTCTGGTCGAGAACCGGACCTAGGTCCGAACTCCTTATATTCGATTCGACTGCAGCATGAGTCTGAAACGGAACTTCATATCGTCTTCGAACCACATCATAAAATTGGTTCCCCAAACGTTATTGTGCAGATTGAAATGAAATCCGCCATCCAGCGGAGCATACGTATTGTCGAATTGCAGCAGACGGGGCTCTCCCGGACAAACAAGAGGAGCGTCCAACGTTTCGATAACCGCCTTGCCGTCCGCACCTTCGTAGTAAAGCCCGGTGTTCACGCCATGCATATTTCGGTTGCCGTCTTTCACGACGAATAACGGGGAAATCCGCTCGCCCAGCTTATCCATGAGCCATAGATTCGGGTTATTGACAAGCGGTGCGAGTGAATACCAACTCGCTTCCGGAAGTCTGCACGCCCTTTTATTTGTCCACTGCAGCTCGATGTCGATGATCGGCTCCCTACGATGAAAGGAGTAGGTGACAGACAGCTTTCCGGGCGCTCCATAATGCTCTTGCGCATCGGACGGCACATGCAGTTCTGCACGGACAACGTCGCAATCCGTCTGCTGTTCCAGCCGAAGCGCCCTTGCTGTCGCTTTGTACCTTCTATGCTCCGGCTTTGGCTCGGCATACTCGATGCCAGGTTTGCCAAGATCGTTATCCGCCCAACTGTGATGAATGTCCAGATTAGTCACATATTCGTTGAAAAAGCGGTCATAGCTTTCCTTGCTGAAAGTCTCGTATTGATACGTCCCTAAGCGGTGTTCTTCGTCCGCCCATTGTTTCCCTGACGAATCCGTCATTTTATTGATCGATCCGTCCGGAGCAAAGCTGACTTGAAACTGACCCAAATCGTAACACTCGTTTAACTCTATGGCTTTCGCACTTTTTTCCGTACAGACGTTTTGTTGAGGACTCATCTGTGCAAGCGCCTGTTTCGCCTCTTTCGCCAACCGTTTGGGTAGTACAGAAAGTGACTCATCGATATAATCGCGCTGCTCCTGCCAAGAACTTTCATAATAGCTGTAGGATCTGCTGTCATTCGCGAGCTGGCGAAGGTAATCGTATTTCTTCATTTTCGTATCGTTCACGGTATCGCGGGCTCTCGCTGCGGCAAAATCGGCGGCGGAATAATGGGCGAAATCAACGAGATACACCGAATTATTCAATCCCCACGTATGTTCCGGAATAAGCATTAACCGATTGCAAAAGTTAGCGTATTGCGCGCTTTGCGGGTCCAATTCGCCGCTAGCCAGCCACCTGTCGCGCAATCGAAGAAGTTCACGATACCTCGCCACTTTCCATGGATCGGAAGCAACCCCGTGAATCCAAGAGTCCCCAATTTCCTCGCGTATGACCGGCAAACGATGTTTATGAGCGAACAATTTTTCGGCAAACGCGTCAAGCGTCGAGGCCATAATGTCCGCTCCCGGGTAATCGAGCTGCAATTGAGCATACAATGCACGAATTTCTTCTATGCTGGATGGACCATGATTATCCCCTGTATGGGCAAAATATAAGACGTCCTCAAGCCCATCCATTTGAAAAGGTTTGCCGTAACTGTCGGCGTAATTGACGACGATCTCCGATCCGTCGGCTGCGCGCCAAACGAATACTTTCGGCACATCTGGATTTTTGGACACCATATTGACGCCCAGATGCAAATAGTGAATACCGCTTTTCGCGAGCATCGGCACCATTGCGATCGTATGCCCCGGAACGTCTGTCATTTTGGCGGCGATCGTCGTTTTGCCGAACTGGCGATCCAGGTTCTTTGAAATTGAAATGCCGAACTCAAACAATGTTGCATCCATAATTTCCGTATGCGTCGTAAACGGCAGTCCGTGCCAAACGATGCGGCCTTGCCTTATTGCTTCCTCCATGCGCGCACGCATTTCCGGCGAAGCCGTATTTAAAAATTCGTGGATCAACCACGAACCGGTCGTCCAAATGAATTTCACGTTTCCCTCTTCCCGCGCTAGCAGCTCGGACAGCTCCAATGCTTGAGGAATAAACCCGTTCATGTAACGGTCGACGACATGTTTCCCCATATCGGTAAAACCGATGTCCAGATGCGTTTTAAAAACGACATGGACTCTTTTCACGTTTGTCATGATGCCACTCCTTCTATCCGTTATTCTTTTACACTGCCAACTACGATGCCGGTTACAAAATATTTTTGCAAAAATGGATAGACGATCAGAATCGGTAAAGATCCAAGGATGATTTGGGCTGCTTTGGTCGTACGATCCGATATTTCAGACATATGTTTGGCTTGAATCATGCTGATTTTGGCAAAATCGGGTTTAATGATAATCGATTGCAAATAGGTGGAAAGCGGATATTTTTCAGGTGTACTCATGATCATCAATCCATCGAACCAGGAATTCCATTGGCCTACAAACGTAAAAAGGATGATTGTTGCAAGAGCAGGCATCGAAATCGGCACATAGATGCGCCAAAGCGTTGTCCAGTGGGATGCGCCGTCGATGAAAGAAGATTCTTCCAGCTCTTTCGGCAAGCCGCGAAAAAAATTAAGCAGCAGGATTGCGTTAAACACCTGAACTGCACCCGGCAGCACAAGTCCCCAGATCGAGTCGATTAACCCGGTCATTTTGATTGTCATATACCACGGGATCAGCCCGCCGCTAAACAATATCGTAAAAACAAAAATCCAGGCATAAACCGTTCTAAAGCGGAAATCCTTCACTTCCTTGGACAGCGGATAGGCGAGCAGTACCGACAGCAGCATGCTGACCGAGACGCCCAAAATTACACGCTTGATGGAAATGCCAAACGATGTTATAAACTGGGATTTTTCCAAAATAAACGAATAGGAGGCGAGCGTAAATTGGGCTGGCCAAAGCTTGACTAGACCTGCCGAAGCCGCGCTGCTTGTACTAAAGGATATCGCCAGCACATGTACCATTGGGGCAAGGCAGAGCAGGGCGATCAGAATGAGAAACAAATAGTTGCAAATATTAAACAGTCGGTAACCAAAAGACGGACGATGAAACATGCCTGGGTGCCCCCTTAGAAAATGCGGTAGTTGGAAAAGCGATAGGCCAGCCAATACGAGACGGTAATAAACACCAAAGATACAACGGATTTAAACAAACCGATGGCCGTGGACACACTGTACTGCGCATCGACAACGCCGGTGCGGTAAACGAGCGTATCCAATATATCTCCCGTATCGTATACAGTTGCATTATATAGCGTAAATACTTGATCGAAGCCGGCGTTGAGCACATTCCCCAAACTCAAAGTCGTCACCAATAGGATGATGGGCAAAATACCGGGCAACGTGATGTGCCACGTTTGCTGCCGTCGTGATGCGCCGTCGATAACGGCTGCTTCATACAAACTTGGGTTCACGCTGGTAATCGCCGCCAAATAAACGATCGTGCTGAATCCAAATTCCTTCCAAATATCAGAAATAACTAATACATAACGGAACCACCGGTTATCCCCCAGAAAGAACACCGGTTCGATTCCGAAATATCCGAGCAGTTGATTCACAATCCCCGAAGTCGGGGACAAAATATCGATGAGAATGCCCCCAAGAATGATCCAGGACAAAAAATGCGGTAAATAAATCAGTGTCTGAACCCCTCGCTTAACAAAAGAAATGCGGATTTCGTTCAGCAAAAGTGCGATTATGATCGGGACGACAAGTCCCGCCACAATTTTCATGCCGGCGATGATCACTGTATTCCAAATGACCTGCATCGTATCCGGCAGTTCAAAGATGTACCGGAAGTTATCGAACCCGACCCACGGGGACCCGAAAAAACCTTTCACGGGGGAAAATTTGTTAAATGCAATCACGATGCCAACCATCGGAATGTAGCTGAAAATAATGACAAGAATCAGACTTGGCAATATCATGGCATGCAGCGGAAGTTCCCGGAGCCACTTTTTGTGCATATCGACACCCTCCTTCCTTGGGCGGTCTCTTATTTAAATAAGGAGAAAGGATCGGGATCCTCTCTCCTTTCCTTGCATCAGGTCCAATGCTTATTTTTGTGCAGCATACCAGTCGTTTACTTCTTTCGTTATTTGATCTCCGCCCAGTTTCTTCCACTGTTCCACTAATTTATCGAACTCGTCGATTGGTGCGGCACCCATAATAATCTTCGTGAACGATTCGTTTCGAAGCTTATCCAGTACGCTCTTCTTTTCCACCATCGTCGGCGTATTGGCTCCCAAATACTCGGTTGTCAGGAGCTTGCCTTTATATCCGGCCAGCACCTCGAACGAGGATTCTGTCGGTCCGGCTTGACGATAGGTAGCCCACTGCGAATCATCGCCTTTTTTGAACGCTACAATTTTCTCATATAGCGCTTTTTGTTCCGGATTCAGCGTGGCTGTATCGTTTGATGCAACCGCAGCTTTAACCGCTTCATAATTGTCCGGCACGTCCTTGTTCGGCGCGAATACCTGGAACAGCGGGTATTGGAAAATTTCCGTACCGTCCTTCGCAACCGCAAACTTCTCCCAGTCCGCAGTTTTGCCATAGGCGCGTTCTAGCCAAAGGTTGAGCATTTTGACAATGACTTCAGGATGCTTGTAGCCTTTTTTCGCAACATCATATTCGATAACTGGGAATCCGACCCCGGGTTTTGCAGCGCTGCTGTCAATCGATGTAATTGGAAAAGGCTTCCATTCCATGCCTGGATTTTGTTTTCTTGCGTCATTAAACGGCCAATAAGAGTACCAGTTCTGTCCATAATAAATGCCTACTTTGTTTTGCGAAACGGACTCGATGACTTTCGATCCGTCTTTTACCGCGAACTCCCGATCCAGAAGTCCCGCTTTGTACATCTCCTGCAACTTGGCCAAAGCCGGTTTCATTTCAGGCTGAACATCTCCGTAGACGAGCTTCCCGGATGCATCCTTCACCCAAAGGCCCGGATATGCGTGATATCCGTTGAAGTACCCGGTTAATCCAGTCAGCTCCTTGCTGATCGCAAAACCAAACGTATCTTTTTTATTGTTGCCGTCAGGGTCCGAGTTCACAAACGCATCGGCAATTTTCATCACATCGTCCATCGTTTTAGGTGCCTGCAAGTTCAGCTTTTGCAGCCAGTCGGTCCGGATCCATAGGATGTCAGCACTTGTAATGTTGCCGCCGAACTTTGGAATCGCCATCAATTTCCCTTTAAATGTAGCCGCTTTCAAAGCAAGACCGCCATCTTGGTTCGCCAATTCTTTCAGTGCCGGAGAGGCGTATTTGTTCCATATTTCCGTCAGGTCCTGCACTTGATCTGCATTGATCAGCTGATTCAGTTGCTTGGCATTTACGCCAAACACATCGGGGATTTCATTGGATGCAATCGTAACGTCCAATTTGGTGTTGTTGTTCGGATCGGTGCTCGGATCGCCGATCCAATCGTAAACCAGCTTGATGCCAAGAGCGCTTTCGTATTCTTTCGTCCATGCATTGTTCTTCATCGTGTCGCCATTTTTGAAGCGGTCATCCGGCATGCCGATACGCACCGAATGAACCTCGATCGGCGGATCGTATTTGCCTAACGGACCGTCTTCGACCAGTTTCCTCGGCGCGTCCGTTTGCTTTGTTTCCTCTTTCTTTTGCGGTTCTTCCGCCTTCTTGTCCCCTTCCGAACAAGCTGTTGTCAGCATCGTCAATCCAACGGCACATACCGCCACCAAAGTCAATTTTTTACTCATTGCCATTCTGAAACCCCCTAGCGATTAGTAAAATATTCCTTGCAATTCAATTATAGTCTTACGAGACATACATTATCTATTCGCCTATTTTTACTTTTCAGTCGCATTTGTTGACATGATGGCGCGCTCCCGATACTCTTGAGGCGTCAGCTCTACAGCTTTTCGGAAAAAGCGGTAAAAGGATTGCTCCGATAAAAAGCCGACAACTTTGGAAATTTCGTGGATCTTCAATTTGTTCTCCCATAGAAGCTCTTTCGCTTTGCTCAAACGCGCAGCCATAATGTAGTCGGACAACCCTTCACTAGCAATTTGCTTGTACAACCGCGACAAATAGGACGGATTATGGCCAACGACATCGCCAATCCGATTCAGGGAAAGATCTCCAGCGAGGTTCTGCTTCACATATTGTTGGACTTGGCGAATCACATCGTTCTGCTGAAAACCTTGGACTGACATTTTTTGATCGAATAATCGGTTCGCGAGTGCATAGAAATAATCGACGACTTCCTCCCAGGAGGCTTGGCAGTCCAGCATCGTCATTTTGCCAAGATTTGTTTGCTTGCCGATTTCCTCCTGCACGCCCCAACGGTTCATATAAGATAAAAAAATCGAGATGAGCGTAAAATAAACTTCCATTTTAACCGGATTCGACTGCGGTGCGGTCATAGCGACGGCTTTCATGATGCTACCGTATTCGTAGAAAAACTGCTCCTTCTGGCCATTGTCGAGAAGTGATTGCAGTAAATTCAGCTTATTCATTTGCTTTCGGAGCTCGCGGTCAATGGCGTGCGGATCCATATCCGCAGCTTGCTGCTCGAGCAGCAGCAGCTCGTGTCCAAGCCCGAGGCCACGGCTCATCAGCAGCTGCAAATGTTCAAATTGTTCGGATACGTGATTCCAGTCCCGATATGTCGTTCCGACCGCAAAGGAAACGTTCAGCTTTATTAACTGCTTGCACGTATGCTGAATCATTTCCACCGCTCCTTTGACAAAAGCGACCATACGCCCGCGAATTTCGGTCGAAGAGGAATCGATGGCGCTGTCAGACGCTTCTTTCGTCTGGATCAGCCACACCAGCTTCGTCTTTTGCGCGAAATCGAAAGAAACAAGATTTGTTGATTGAGAGAAGTATTCTTCGGCTATGTTTTGCACAGCAAACAACAGCAATGATTTGTCGACAGAACTGGCGGTTTCGCTCCATTGGTCGATTCTTCCGATGACGACTATCGTCGGTTTTGCGGAACTTAACGGAATGTTCATTTCGCGGAACTGATCATGCATCGTTTGCAGCGCGTGAGGCTCTCCCTGCACAAGCCCCCACAACAATTCTTTTTGCAAGTAAGGCTGGATCATTTGCATCTGCTTCTTCGACTTGTTTATGAGATTTTCCACCTCAATCGCGTCGGATAAGGCTTGGACCGCCTTTTGCACGGCCCGGATAATGGCCTGGTTACCCTCCGTTTTCAGCAAATAATCGACGCCTCCGTTACGCATCACTTCCTGAATGAAATCGAAATCGTTATATCCCGATAAAAAAATGACTTTGCACCACGGCCAGTGCTTGATAATTTCGCGATGCAGCTCAATTCCGCTCATCCCCGGCATCCGAATATCCGTCAGAACGACGTCAATTTTGGTCGTTGTAAGCAGTTTCAGCGCTTCGGTAGACGAATAAGCTCCATACACTTCCAAATCGAGCGCATCCGTTCGCGCAAACATATCGAGGATGCTTTCCACAATAATTGGTTCGTTATCTACGACAAGCAAGCTATACATCATGATCCTCCTTCGGGTAAGCGAGCTTCAACTCAATCCGCATGCCCCCCAAAATTCCTCTTGAGACTGATAGACCGTACTTCTCACCATATTTTAATTGAAGGCGGCGATGAACATTGAATATAGCGGTTGATTCCTTCACCGGTTGCTTGGAACGAAGCTGATTATGTAAACTCGCTAATGTATCGTCGTGCAGATTGTCGCCATTATCCTCCACGACGATCTGCAGATAATCGTTATTTTCGGCAAACTGAACAATCAACCTTCCGCCTTCGGCTTTGTCTTCCAATCCGTGAACATAAGCGTTTTCTATAATCGGCTGCAAAAAAAGACGGGGAACTTGCATCGTTTTGTATAATTCCGGCACCGATCCCCAATCCACTTCGATTTGCCTGAAAAAACGCATGGATTGAATTTCCATGTACGACTGCGCATGGCTGACTTCCTGTTCCAACGTAACCATCTCAGTTCCTGTTCTCGTAATAAATTGGAAGTAGTCCCCAAGGTGCTGCATCATTTTCTCTGCTGACAGATTGTCGTTCATTCGGACCAGTCCCTGCAGAATGAAAAAGCTGTTGTATAGAAAGTGCGGATTGATCTGCGATTGCAGCTGCTTCAGCTCCGATTGCTGGGAGCGGATTCGTTCCTCGTAAACTTCCTGGATCAACAGGTTCAACTGCCGGACCATCGCATTGAACTGCTCGTACAAGTAATAAAACTCATCTTGGTGATGATGGTGAATCTCGACTTGCAGATCGCCCTTCTCCACCTTGCGAAAAGATGTGATGAGCCGTCTCAGTGGCTGATGGATGAGGCGGAATATCCAATAAGAAAACGCAATGATGACAACGGTCGACATGAGCGAGAGCAACCAAAATAACGTCCGGTATTTGCCGAGCGGTCCGAGCACCTGATCTTCCGGCACATAAACCGTCAAATAAGTATCCAGCAATTTTGAATATTCAAACGTGAACAAATATTTTACCCCTCGAACCGTCACGCTTTCTTGTCCGCTTGCCTTGTCTTTGAACCGGGGCTCGGAGACGAACTCCTTCAATGCCGATAATATCGGTTCGTTGCTTTTCCCGTCGGTAACAATCCATTTCTGCTTCAGATTAATGAATGAAGCGCCGGAATCTTTCACTTGGCTGATCTGAGCGAGCGAATGCTGAATCTGCTCCTTCGATAATACGACGCCAAGCGCAATCGACGTTTCCAAATGATACATCGGCAGCGGATACACTTCGCTTAGCAGCAGGCGATTGTTCCAAAATGTAAACGGAGTACCGTATTGGCTCAACGATTTTTGCAGCACACCTAGCTCATCATCAGGGATATGATTGTCGAAGCTGTTGGCGAAAATACCTCTGGCCAGCGCAGGGATATACACTTTGACATCATCCACAAAAGAACTGGACGTCTTTAAAAGGTGTAATTTATTTTTCACACTTAAAATTGTTTGTGAACGGGTGTAATCGTCCATCGCATCGGAAATCGTCCGTATTTTCTGAAATTCGTCGTCAAAAATCAATTCTTTGTTCAACCTCATGAGCCGCTGCATTTCCGCTTCGAAGGAGCTGAGGTAAAAGTGAACGCTGGAAACAACCGACTGCGACAGCTCGTTATGAACGTTCTCCTCTGCGGTTTGATTCATATACAGACTGATGCCGTAAATCGGAATCATCACTAGCAAGAGCGCGATAACGAGCTTGGAGAAGATGTTGAATGGACGAACCGCGTTTAATTTAAGCAAGTTAGCATCACACCTTTTGTTAAATTTTCCTTATTTAGTAGTTGTCTCTACATTTATAGCATGTTCCATTTAACAACGGAACCTATTTTTCGTTCGATAACAATGTAGGAACTTTTGTATCGTAAAAGGATGACAAAAAAAAGAAGAAGCGCTTGGGACATTTGGCCTCAAGCGCTTTTTCAACCGAACTTAAAAACTTATTCGCCCAAACTTCCAAATGGAACTTGTACAGGCTTAGACTTATTGCCATTAAAATCTTCCAAAACAACCTCAATAACGCCAGAGCTTCCTACAACGCTGAGTGATCTTAGATCGTCAACACCTCTAATAGCATATGCTTTTCCATTAAATGTAATCGGTTTGCCGTTCTGCCATGCATATAAATGCCACCAGTCATCGGATGTTGGTCCTGATAGTTTAACTTTTCGAACTCCAAAAAATGTTGCTGTTCCCTCATACACGTCGGAATGATCATCTTTTAATACGCCTGTATCATCTGCATAAGTAACTACGTTACCTTTGTCGTCCAGCAATGAAATTCTAACTGTATATGCGCTTCCGTCTGCAATTGGAACTTCAACTCTCACTGAATTGGTTCCTTTTGCCACAGTCGTTGAATATACATCTTTTGTTACAGTCGATGAATATACATCTTTTGTTACGGAGTAGTTCAATGTTACGTCTACTTGAGCTTGTTCGTATTTAACCGCCGGAGTTTCCCAAGTTACATCAATAGATCCGACATTTTCCGTCATCTGGATATTTTTTACAGTTTCCGAAAAATCTTTTTCTACAACTGCTGCCTTGCCTTCTCTTCCATCAGCCCCAACAGCTTTAACTTTGATTTTCACAGTACCTTTCGGATCATATAAAGACTTAATATAAAATCTGTCATCATAGGTTCCGCCTAAGAATATTTCTTTGCCATGCTCATATTCCGCATACACATTGTATTGTTGTACTTTGTTGTAATCTTCCAAATTCCAGGAAATATACATTTCGGAAGAATCAAAAGATTTATCGATTTTTAATCCGGTTGGAGCAGCAGGTTTAACTACTGTACCATCGGTAATGTTAATTTCACCAACGTTAAATTGATAATTCTTAATCGTTCCTTGTTCTGGGGTGAAAGACAGTCCGAAGGCTGCCAACGTTTTACCCGCATATTGGGACAAGTCCAGATTTTTTTGAACCCATCCTTGTGTAGTTTTATTTGCTCCGCTTGGAATTTCAATGTACTCGACTTTTGCTGGATCATCTTCAAAAATCAATCCGACTTTAACGCTGCTTGCATCGGTAACGGATGGTTTGTTGAATGTAATGTTTAATTTTGATTCCGCTTTAATGTCTAATTTTGTTTTGTACAAAGAAATAAAGTTAGTTGCATCCAAATCCCCAAAGATTGCCAGAGAGCTGCCGCCATCATATCCGCCAAGCTGAGTATAATCATATCCCGCACTATATTTCTTGCCATAGTCGAAATCCACTTTTAAACGGGTACCGTCCGTGTCGATCCGCCATTGCCATGTTGGGAGAATATCCTGGATATTGATGTTAGCCCATTGATTATCATTCGAAACTTCGCCATCTACAAAATATTGCATGCCATGTCCGGTATTAAAGTTCGTATAAAAATTTGAACCATTAATGACGGATCTTTCAGATATGTATGCTGCCAGACCCGGCCATGTCTTATAATTTTTACCTTCGTTTGGTTTTCCACGATTAGGATCATTGGCTGTTTTGACAGGGTCTGGAGTAGCTTTTAGAACAGCTTCCAACAATTGATCCTGTGTCATGCCAGCTGAAGCAAGCGTCCCTTTTCCCGCGTTATACGTAGGAGCATCTGCAGCACCTGACCACCATGTTCTTTCTCTTGCGACAATATATTTGTAATAATCAGGGTTTCCGCGTCTATTTTCAGTGTACTTATTGGGACCCGAATGACCAAAGAGTTGTTCATCCAGATGCTCAAAGACCGTTGAACTGCCCAGAGAAGCTATGCCTGTCCTTGGGACTAAATTTTCATCATAAGTGTTGTATAATGTCCCACGTGTTCCGCTGAATCCGGTTTGACCTGCTTCAAGCGTATTAAATACAGTATTTCTTGGGTCTAAACCTAATGACTTCATAGTTGCAACCGAACCGTCTACCATTGATTTACTCGGGTCCGGATTCATATACAAGGAATTGGCGGCAATATTCATATCTGTAGGATTTTTTATCCAGTTGCTAAACACTGTTGCATCTTTATTAAAGTAGTCAATTGACCCCCACGAGCTTTGATTTTTTTGTCCATACCGGTTGGAAGCATAGACATTAACATATAGACCTTGAGATGTCATTGCACGAATGAACTCTTGATAAACCGGCATAAAGCTGGCAGGCAGTGTTTCTTCGGCATTCACAAAGTACCCGTCAAAGCCGTAAAACTTAGCCATTTCAACTAATTTATCAGTGATAGGGAATCTTCCATTATTATCTTTATAAATAAAATCTTCCGTATGCTCCGTTCTCGGGAAGAAAATACAACCTAGAGATTTAACGCCGTTTTTGTGAGCGGCATTTGTGTATGCCGGGTTTGGAATATTCAACACGCCAAACTCATATTCACGCTGCCACCAATCTGCCTCAGGATTGTACAACGAATCCGGCGTCGGATTTGTAACTACACCATGCCAAGATGCTGTATAATCCACATACTGCCAAAAGTTGAATAGATTTTGTGCAAATTGATCATTATACACTGTCGGATTGAAAAATTCATCACCATAGTCGCTTGTCAAGTTTAGGTATTGAACTTCTTGATCCAATTTGGGGTTTGCCTGCGTTGGCTTAAAAGCTTCATTACGATTCTGAAGCGGTACTTTTGCTCTCATAAATTCATAAAATTCGTCTGTTTCAGGAGTCCAATTCAAGATACTTTGTTTTCGGTATCCATGATAAACCGGCTGGTTTTTACCCTTGTAGCCTTGTTCACCGGCACGAGGGGGTAGAGCATCGCCACCGGCATTTACGATAGCTGGTATGGCACCCATGGCTAGTAATGATGCCAAAATGACCGCTAGATGTTTTTTTTGTTTTGCTTTCATAATCACACTCTCCTCTTCAATTTTAATATTTATAAAAACGATAAACGTTTTTATCGAGGATAAAATGATTCCCCAGAAGGCCTTCAAGGGTTTCAACGAATTTATAGAATTAATCTAAGATTCTGAAAATTATGGTCATGGGTCCCCTTCACGATCCAATTATATTTCAGGTTGATCCCTATCTCCTTGTACAGGGATTCCCAAGCATTGTTCTTTTCCGATTGGCCATCCGCGTAGACCACTTCTTGCGTAATAAATCTCACTGCCGTCACATCAATCAGCGGTCATATTTTTCTAAGTGATCGACTATTGTTTCTTGATTGGTTATGCGAGAAGGTTCGGCATTCTTGGTAGTATCTTCTACACAACCGGATAATAAAGAGAGATAAATAATAGACTAACGAGCAAGAAACTAATGGAGTTTACTCCGCCCATATCTTGCCCCCTCCACTTTATTATAAAATCTGTACGATTGGTCAAACTACTCTCCGTTCATGACATTTGAATATCTATTATTTACTTTTTTGCTTTCTTTTGGCTCTTCTATTTTTTATTCGAAATAGAAACGATTGCGATCTCATTTTTGTTACAAGCATTGTATTGATGGATAAAAATAGAAACAACCTCCGTAATGCTGGAGGTTGCCTTAAGGGTAACCACTATTCATGACGACGTCGAACGATTAGATTCGATTCCTGGAATAGCCGCTCGAATGGCAGAACAAATCCTAGCGGAAATCGGGATGGCTGGAGAGGATGAAGGATGCCTTGAAGAGGATCGAGAGTTCCAAGGAGAAACAGATGATGCGTATGGAGAGGCCTGGCATGTGCCGAATGCGGATTAATAAGTCGAATTTTATAGTTATGAATTACTCTGGTTTGATCCAGATTCGTTCCCAAATTAACATAGTAAGCTGATTGTGATCCAAAATTATAATCGGTTTCAATAACACTAAAATCATTTAGTTTACAATCTGTTCTTACCCTGGTATAAGCTAAAACCCCTCTAACCGGAGGTTGAGATTCTTCATCCCGGGCAAGATCGGTAAACACAACGCTTCCCGTTAAATCGGGGATTCCATTCCCCATATATGGCTGGACTCCTGTAAGTGCAGTTCCTCCAAACTTATCGGGTCGGGGATCTTTATGAAAATAACTAGTTAAAGGCTGAAGACGCCCTACTAAAGTTTTTACTGCTTCATTGTAATAAGCAATTGTTTTCTCATCCAAAGTCGGATTTGCAGAGCAGCCCCTTATAATCGAAGTAGGAAAAGCACCTTCCCACCCTCGCCAGCCAAAGTTAATAAATCCTTCTTGGTCAGGTTCAGATTCCATTAAAAAAGCTTGAATAAGCTGAGTAACCGGTATTGGTTTATAATGAACGAATGAAAAAATCGACTCTACCAAGTCCTGTCCGACATTTCCCACATATTTGATATACTGATTATAAGCCCTTTGAAAAGAAATTCCTGGTATATTGCGAACCCCTTTGGCAATTACCGTAAGCGTTTCCTGAATAGGTACGGGAAGTTCATTAAAACGTGTGACTACGGATGGATTATCAATAAACGTATTCTTAACTACAACAACTTCAATTATTTTACCACATATTTCCATATCATTTCTCAATTCTTGAAACATAGCTGCGACTTATCACCAGCTCCGAATGATAACTGGCAGGAAAATAATCGGGTAAGCAAAAGTGCTTGCATCATTGTTTTTTGTGGACAGTCCGGTTATCGCTGCGTCCAACTTATTTCCAGTGTAAATCATCTTTTTGAAGTAATTAAAAAATCCCGCCCCAAAGACATTCTCTTAGGGACGAGATTATTGTTCCAATTCAAAGAATCACCCGAGCAGCTCGGTCACGAATCGATCTAGATGACCATGATTTCCCCTACCCACTAAGCAAATTGATTCTCTTCGGGATCTTCCGTATCATAGCCAAAGACATCAAGCGCCGGCCATAGCTCTGGGGCAATCGGGTATGTCGCAAGCTCCAACGTCTGGGCTACCCGTTCCGGTTTGCTCATGCCGACGACCGTGCTGGCGATCCGCGGGTCGCGAAGCGAAAATTGAAGCGCTGCGGCGGCAAGTGGCACATCGTGTTCCTGACAAACTTTAGCGAACATACGCGCTCGTTCCATTACGACTGGTGAAGCATCGCTATAGGCATACCGAGCATATGCATCCGGACCTTTAGCTAATATGCCGCTGCCATAAGGAGCGGCGTTAATGACGGCGACGCCCATGCGATTAGCGACATCAAGCAATGGTTCGGCAGCTCGATTGAGCAGCGTATATCGATTGTGGGTTTCTACAGCGCTGAACGCTCCCGTTTCGACATAACGAATGAGCATATCGATCGGTCCGCCGGAGATGCCGATGTGTTCGATGACTCCTTGCTCTTGAAACTTTTGAAGCACTTCTAAAGGTCCGCCGGGTCCCATCACATTTTCGAAGGTGGTATGTTCCGGATCGTGGATGTAAACGTATTGCAGACGATCAAGTCCTAATCGTTCAAGACTTCCTTCGATGGAACGTTTGATCTGTTCGCCGCTGAAGTCGCCAGTCTTGAAGTCGCGGTCGGCTTTGGTAGCCAACACGTAACCAGCTGGAAGTCCACCATTCGCTCGAATTGCCTTGCCAATCCGCCGTTCGCTCTCGCCTTCACCGTATGCTGCAGCCGTATCTATAAAGTTAATCGGGCTTTCAAAAGCGGTACGCAGCGTTACCAATGCTTGTTCCTCTGACGTACTATATTGAAAGGTCTCCGGCATATCCCCGAGCGGAGCGGCTCCAATACATAGCGGTGATATGAGTAGGCCAGTACTGCCAAGCGGCCGTAGGGATAATAATGCGTTCGTCATGGAGTTTACCTCGCTTTCTGATTTTGTCTGCATTATAACGACACCCCCAAAAAGCCCCGTGTCATTTGAAAATCGATATTTCCTTGCTGATAGAGACGCGGTACATAAGTATGTTCCAAAATTTCTTTGCTACGCTCGAGTATACGATCCACCCATAAGCTCGGGTTGCCCTCGAGTACCAAATCGACATCTTGCTTATGGTTATGCACCACAGCCTGTTCCGACGTCACTTGCAGCATTGGGACGAAAGGATGCGTCTGCATTGGACGATCACCAATCAGCGCGATTATTAATTCCACACCTGTGGCGGCGAGTCCTGTGATCGTCTCTACCCCATGCGTTGTTGGAGTCTCCATAACGTGGAAGCCGTTTTGGCGGACGTGTTCCCCATAGGCAATTGACAGCCGAACTTGAGACGCGCTTAATAGATGCTGACTAAACGCATCCTCGGCAAGCAATCCGCTATTCTCGGGAATAACGACCAAACCTCCGGCCCCGACAATCATCTTGGTTAGTATTCCCAGCTGCTTGCCGGCATCTTTGTTAATGGCACCAACACTTACGATCCCGATGCGCAGCCCTTCCAAACCGACCGTCACCTTCTCCGCAGCATCGGCCGCAACCAATCGATCGGCGAACCAGGCCTCAACCTTCTCGCTAACCTTGGCAATTCCGCCGTCGAGCTGGATGCTGGCATAACCAAGACGGCTCGCATCGACGCCCATCACTTCCATCTGATGGCGCATGTAGTCGTTATGTGTTTTCTCGCAGCCATGCTCTAGCAGCAAACAATGCTCCACCATCGGATGCGTAATATAGCCGATCATCGTGCGGGCGAACAGCGATTCGGCTGCCCCCCCCGAGGTGCCGCAGCCTTCCGTGTGCGCCAATGTGACAAAACGCGAGAGCTCAGGCTGCCCTGCTCCTTGCTCGTTCAGGCGCCTTGTGATCATGCCCGCTACCTGACCGGCACAAAGACTGGTCGGCACGATCAAGCCGATATTGTCACTAGATTGCCGATTGCGATGTCGAGTAAAGGAAAATTGGATCGGGTTAACCATCGTTATAGCATCATCTTTAATTTCTATCGGATCTCCTGTCGGTACAGGAGTGTGAAGCAGCGTCTCCAGCTGACTCGCATCGTTCTGCTGCCAGTTGCGCCAAATTTGTACTTGAGCATGGCCCGCCTTCTCGCCGACGCTTCGCTGACCAGAGGCAATTTGGAGCGCCAACTCAAATACCTCTTGGCCCAGCTCATCCATTGACTTGCCTTCCAGATACTGCCCCGCGTTCACATCCATATCGTTCGAAAGCAATTGGAAGCGGCGAGTTGTCGTGACTACCTTAACCGTAGGCACATATGGAAAGTTGGTGATCGAACCATTTCCCGTTGTAAAGAAGATCATGTTGCAGCCTGCGGCTACCTGTCCGGCGATGCTCTCCAGGTCATTGCCAGGGCTATCCATGAAATAGTAGCCGCCATCCTTCATGAGCTCCCCGTACTCAGTCGCATAATCAATCCGTGTTGTCGGGTCTTTCTTCATAGCGGCGCCTATCGATTTGAGATAGATGTTGTACAAGCCGCGATACATGTTGCCCCCTGACGGGTTACCCTCTGCACTGGTGCCGTGCCAGGACGTGCGCTCCTTAAATCGGTTCACAAGTTCCAGAAATTTGCGTGCCGTTTCCACGTTGCGTACTTTCGAAAGGACATAGGGCTCCGCGCCAATCAACTCATCCGTTTCTGCTAGACTAGCCGCACCGCCATAACGCACCAATTGTTCTGAAACCCAGCCGAGCAGCGGATTCGCGGATACTCCGGAAAATGCGTCCGAACCGCCGCATTGCAAGCCGATTCGCAAGTGGCTAATGGATTCAGACGTTCGCTGCATTGTGTTGACCGTTGATAGCCATTCGCGTACTAACGCTTCACCATTAACCAGCTCCTCTTCGAAGCTGCCTGTGAGCGATACGAACTTATGCAGCACTTCATCGATCGGATAGTTATGCTCACGTGCATAAGCCTCCACCATCTTGTTCGTAACCGATTCATTGCCATAATCGACAACCAATACCGCTCCGACGTTCGGGTTCACCATGAAACCTGCGAGCGTCCGCAGCAGCAAGTCCACATTATTCGGATTCTCTGTGCCGCCCTCCGTGTGAGCGACGGGAACGATCCCGTCTATATTCGAATCATTCTTCCATTCGCCTTGCAGACGAGTGGCAAGCTCATTCACGTAGCTCCCCGTGTGCGAGGTAGTGCCGAGCAGTACGATGTAGTTCCGGGTGCCAACCCCGCGATCTTTATGGCGGCGATATCCCATGAAAGTTCGCGTATCCGTAAAAGCTGGCGATGCCTGAGCCGGGCGGAAGTTCTCCTCGTCAAAGATATAAGGAGAAACTTGATCCGCGAAATTGGACTCCGCCGGCACCGCGAATGTCAACTGGCGCACAGTGAGCGCTTTCCGAACTGTTTCGTTGATCACATAGTGGCCGGGCTGAATCGGCTTAAGCGCCATGCCGAAAGGCAATTGCCACGAAAGCAGATCTTCGCCAGGAGCGATTGCTTTCACCGCAAATCGATGGCCTTCCATAACCGTGTAATCCAAGGTGAGGATTTGGCCTTCATATTGAATGGTGGTGCCAGAGTTCAATTGGTGAATCGCAACGGCGCAGTTATCCCCGGGCAAGGGAAGTCTCGCTACTTCTTCAAATTGGTAAACGACGTCCATCGATGACTGGCTCCTTTAATGAGATTTTCCGAACAATCCAAATACTACGTCAGCCTATAATAAAATAATTTGAGTTTCTTCCAAAGTTGGTGCTGCTTAATATTATTGTAACAGGATTACGGCATTTGTTAATTCTTTACCTTTGCAAAAACATACTCTATTTTGATATTCTATAAATAAGACAGATTAATGAAGTGAGATGATCTAGGGAGGTTCGGAACATGCAAAAACCGCTAATAAAAAACTTTATTAACGACCCCCTCTTGCCATTTGATATCGTATTTAAGGACAAAAAGACACCGAATCGTGAACTACCAGAGCATCTTCATGATCGCTTTGAATTAGTTTATGTTTATAGTGGAAAAGGTACGTTTTTTTTAAATCAAATGCTTTATGAGATGAATGAAGGAGACCTCTTCATCATTCCTGGCAATACCATCCATCAAGCAATGCCAGATTCTGAATCTCCAATTACTGCCACTGCTGTCTATTTTGATCCGCAACTGATCGGACATTATTCATCAGCTGATTCGTTTACGAATATGCAAGTTTTTGACCGAGCCCGAAAATATAAGAGCTATAAGCTTGTTGTCCCAGCAACCATACGCCCTCATCTTGAAGAAAAACTCAAACAATTACATGAAGAATTGGAACAACACGAAGCTGGTTTTAGATACGCTATTCAACTGAATTTAAATAGCCTTTTGATCATCATTAATCGTTTGATATTAAAAGAATCCCATCATCAACTAGCCGCTTCCGATGTCGGACCCTCCTGGTTACTAAACATACTTCAACACTTAGATCAGTTTCACACTGACCAAATCGCTGGACTTTCGTATTTGGCTAAGCACACTTCAGTATCACCCGCTCATTTATCTAGAGCGTTTAAACAATTAACCGGGATGAACATCACCGACTATGTAAATGCCAAGCGAATATCAACTGCAAAGGAGCTGCTTTTAACTACCGACTTAGGTATTGATACGATCGCGCACAATTGCGGTTATGAGAGTTTACCTTATTTTCATAAGTTATTTAAGAAGTTTACTGGCGTTACTCCAGGCTTATATCGAAGAAAAGTAATGAAAGAAATTAGCTTCCAAATAGACAAATTGACATGAAAATGTGAAAGTATACCAAGAGCTTAGTATTGTAATATTACTCACCGAAGCTAATTGAGAAAAGCCTGCTTATAAGAACAGCAGGCTTTTCGCATCCATTGGTAGCACTGAGGAAACCGTGCATATCGCAAGGTATTTCATTGAGATTCCCCTAATTTAAGTTTATAGAAACGCTCCGCATTTCCGCCAAATAGTTGCGCACGCTCCGTTTCTCCCCAATGTTGCGGAATCGCATTCAACAAAATCTCCATTACCTGATCATAATCCGCAGAAAGCAGACAGACTGGCCAATCACTACCGAACATAACCCGCTCCGCCCCAAACATCTCCAGTATGGATTGAATATATGTTGTAAAGTCTTTCTGCTCCCATCCATGATGCTTAGCCTCTGTGACCATGCCGGACAACTTGACGTGTATGTTGGGATGCTCAGCCAGACGTTTCATTTGGCTATGCCACGGCTCAAGTTGACCTTCTGCGATTCGTGGTTTGGCGATATGATCAATGACGCCTCTTAGGTCAGGCACCCTGTCTACCAATGAGATAAGCGACTCCAACTGATCGCTGCGAAGCAATAAATCTATAGGGATGTCTAAGGAGACATACTTTTGCAACGCCTCCATAAAATGAGGTGCCAGAATCTCCCTCGCATCCGCCATTTCTTGAATCATAACTCGAAAACCAACAAACTTCGGTTGCGCTTGAAACTGCTCAAAATAGCAATAATGATTGGGATCATTAAGGTCCAGCCAACCGACAACTCCAAGGATACTTTCATCTTCTTGCGCCAAGCTGAGGAGATATTCCGTTTCCTCCAATGTCGGTGCAGCTTGAACGACAATGCTACCACTAAGAGAATGTGCTGCCAAGTGAGGGGCAAGATGCTCCGGCAAAAAATCTCTACACAAGATTGGAAGTTTAGGAGTAATCCAGCCATAATCCCCTCGCTCAATGAGCCAGTAATGCTGATGTGCATCAATTCGCTGCATAACAAACCTCCTATATATCTTTCATGTATCCTTATCATATCAGCATATACATGCACAAATAATAGTCAATTTTCGCAAAAACATACTTTTTTTTGATTTTATTAAGTAGTGATATTGGAGATGGAGGAGACTTTTTGGAACCTGTATGAAAAAGCGCACAACAAAATACCACCAGGGATATTTCCTCCTTGGCGGTACATGGACGAATCATTTATTCAATAATAAGTGCATATACAATACCAGGACCATGAACGCCGATCGTCAAATCATTTTCAATATCAGCAGAACGACTTGGCCCCGAAATGAAATGGATGCCCGCTGGCCTGTCCTTCATCTCCAGTTCATCGAATGGCATGAGAACTTCGCCCAGCTTGGTTGTCAGACGCTCCACAGGAATGATGGCGATCAACGTCGTAGGAAGCAAGCTGACACTTCTACCTCTAGTTGGGGCGGAAGTAACGACAAGGGATCCCGTGTAAGCTACCGCATGTTCTGCCGCTATGATCCCAATATCGGCTCCTGCTGCTTTGGCAATGAGTTCTTCTTTGCCTTGTGCACCAACTCCTTCTGAGTTCCATACGCAGATGTCTACATCGCTCTCTGCCAGCTCCATCCGAAGGATCTCCAGCTCCGATTGATCCTGAATAATGATTTGCTTAGCTTGGGTCAATGCAATGAAGTTCGCAATGAATGCTTGCGCTTCAGCCATTCCGGTCAGGCGTTTCGCATGGCCGCCAGCTTTCTGCCAGTTCGTCATGAACAACTGAATGCGCTGTTCGAGCGGGAGATCCACCTGCTCCCAGAATTCAGGAGCGCCCTTCATAGGGTGCGCGGGAGCTGTTTGTAAAGGCTTAGTTCTACCTAGTCGATTAGAAATATTAGCAAAGAAGGCCTCCTGATCCTTCAGGGCTTCTTGGTGAAGCTTTTGGAGAAATGCTGCATCTGATTTAGCCATGACGATGTCCTCCTCCGCCGTCTTTGCGATCTGCCACTAGCTTCTCCATGCGGGCTTTCATCACGGAATCAAGTTCAGGGAAGGTACCTTCTAATCCCTGCTCGATGTCCTTCCATGACTCACGGAATGTCTTTTTCGCCATGCTTGGCGCATAACGATATGAATTCCAAGGTTTTAAAGGACCTATCTTCGCTTTGATATGACCATCGCGAACTAACAATTTCTGCCCAATACGGCCGACTTTGATTAACGCTTTAACCCGCTTCGCGTCCGACATCAAGAAATTAAAGCCTTTCATACCGACCTTTTCAACAAAATCCGTCGCCCCGCGCTCCACTTTGCGTTGACGGAGATAAATGAGCATATCATGCAGGGGAATCTTCACCGGGCATGCCTCATAACAAGCACCGCATAGGCTTGATGCACTCGCGATATCGTCCCATTGGTCGACGTTTTTGTTCAATGCCGGCGTAAGCACAGCGCCGATCGGGCCACTATATACACCGCCGTAAGCATGGCCGCCGATGTGACGGTAAACCGGACATGCGTTCAAGCATGCCCCACAGCGAATACAGTTCAACAATTCCTGGAATTGCGGATCTCCGAGCTGCAAGGAACGTCCATTATCTAGGATAATGACGTGCATTTCTTCCGGCCCATCGCCGTCCTGCTCCCGCTGCGGTCCAGAAATCACAGACATATACACCGTGAGCTTTTGTCCTGTCGCTGAGCGCGGCAGCAATGTCGCCATCACTTCGAGATCGTCCAACGTAGGAATGATTCGCTCCATGCCCATGAAGGTGATCTGTGTCTTAGGGATGGTACTAACCATCCGCGCATTGCCTTCATTTTCGAAAAGAACGATAGACCCCGTCTCCGCAATAGCAAAATTACAGCCCGTCATCCCAATGTCGGCTTCAAGGAACTTCTCGCGCAGCTTCCTTCTTACATAGCCAGCCAATATACCCGTGTCCGGCTCAAGCTTTTCGCCTGCATCCTCCGAAAGCAGATCGGCGATCTGATAGCGATTTTTGTGAATCGCTGGAATAATAATATGCGAAGGCGTCTCGCCTGCCAGCTGAATAATATATTCACCAAGGTCCGTTTCAATCGCCTCGACACCAATTTGCTCAAGCGCATGGTTGATATGCAATTCTTCGGAAACCATCGACTTGGACTTTACCACACTTTTCGCCTTCTTGTGCTCAGCGATTTGCATCGTTAAACGAACAGCATCTGCTGCATCTGCTGCGAA
>NZ_WHOC01000189.1:0-7053 GCF_013141785.1 Paenibacillus germinis | reverse complement strand
TTTTCATAATTTGAAGTAGATTAAAGGCTGTCGAGTCCATTAGATTTTCAAATTCAATCTTTTTCGGGGATTAACGTCGCTCCAGTCCTTTAGTCGGGAAAGATGAATCTGAAGTTGATTTCACCCCCCATTTCCTTACTCAACAGCTGTATGTTGATTGGTCAGTCGTGGTTTATTTTTCATATACCGGTTAGGAAAAAAGAGAAGTGGAAGGCAGCTCAATGTAGAACAGAAGAGGGATGGGTGTGAGGGTGGAAAGTTCACGGGCCGACTTTGAAGTCATGTTTAAACCGCATAATAAATTCAAAGAACACGACTTCAGCAGCGGTTGGAACCCCACATCCATCCCTCCCCATGCGTAAAGTAGGAGAATTCTGTGGCCGGAATATTGCCTGTTGTCATATTCATTATCCTGTCTATGTCATTAGCTATGACATATAATATGGGTATGAAGACAAATTTGAGGAGATGATGGGTTTGTCAGTCCTGGTACCAGTGCCGCAATCGAAAATGAATATCGGTAATTTCAAGCATACGATCACGATGTTGATGGGGATGTGGCTTATCATTGGTTTGTTTATTGACGGCTTTGCTCATAACCACGGTGCGGTTGAAACCTTTTTTACGCCTTGGCATGCCATTTTGTATTCGGGGTATCTGGCTTGTGCCGTGTGGATTTTCTATCTGACTTATCAGAATAAATCTAGGGCAAATCATGCAACTTGGGCGCAGGCGATCCCGACAGGTTACAAGCTTGGCGTGGCAGGAGTGATCGTATTTTTCTTAGGCGGTCTTGGTGATATGTACTGGCATACGGTGTTTGGAATTGAGAAAAATATCGATGCTCTGCTGAGCCCAACCCATTTGATCTTATTGACGGGTGCACTTATGATCCTGACTAGTCCGTACCGTGCGATCAGTCACGCTGAAGATGAGGTTTCACCTACCTTTCGCCAATTGCTGCCTGCTTTGACCTCGGTTGCATTAACTTTTGCTGTCATGGCCTTCTTTCTCATGTATGCTTGGTCATTCCGTCAAAATCTATGGATGGCAAGGGAAGAAGATGCGATCGCAAGAGCTATCGTGGATTTCCTGATTACAACGATGCTGTTAGTCTTACCTGTCATGCTGGTTATAAGGAGATGGAAGCTCCCATTCGGTACCGTCACTTACTTCTTTGTTTTCCAAGCGGTGCTTATGGCGATACTGGATGGCTTTTCTCAATACGGATCTATTGTGATTCTATTGATTAGCGGGATTGCTGCTGATTTGATGTTTAGGTCTATTAAACAGTTGGAAGCGAGCGATTGGCAATATAAGGTTGTTTTCTTTCTAATTCCTGTTTTAATCTGGGGCTTATACTTTGCGGATTTGAGCATTTTTCATACATTGGACTGGGCGCCGGAGCTTTGGGGAGGAACGATGTTCATCTGTGGGCTCTGTTCACTGGGGTTAAGTATTCTCGCGGCTCCAATTGTGCATAGAAAAAGCTGATGAAAACAACGGTAGTTGTCCTTATAGGTATGACAATCCTTCTAACTGCCTGCGGTACGCAGCCAATAAAACATGACATGATGGGGATGCCGATGACGACAACATCTCCTTTAACACATGTCCACCCAAATGACGCGATTGCTCATTTTTCAGTCGCGTCGAAGCAATATTTGCCTAATGAGGATGCATCAGTGACGATTCTCATCCAAAATAAATGGAATAAACCGATTGATAAATTCGACATCATGCATGAAAAGCTGCTGCACTTGATCGTTGTCAGTAAGGATCTTACCTATTTTGACCATCTTCATCCTGAATACGTCGGTGGAGGTCGATTTGAAATCAAGACAAAGTTCCCGGCTAGTGGCCATTATCAGCTTATCGCCGACTTCACGCCGCAAGGCATGGGGGAGACGATTCAAACCCACTGGGTAACGATTAACGGGCAGCAAAAGAAAGAAGAAAAACTTCTTCCTGATACGAATCTTACGAAAAGAGTCGGCGACAAAGAAGTAACGCTTTCCTTCGACCATTTGATGGCTGGGATGGATTTAAAAATGAACTTTGCCATTAGAAGTGCTGAAACGAAAAAGCCTATAACTGATTTGCAGCCTTATCTAGGCAGTCTAGGTCATGTGGTGGCTATAAGTTCAGATGCCAAGGAGTTCGTCCATGTGCATCCGAATGATTCGAAAGCTTCCGGACCCGATGCAGCTTTTACCATCCACTTCCCCAAAAGTGGTATCTACAAAATCTGGGGTCAATTTCAGCATCATAATGAAGTGTTCATTGTCCCTTTTATCATAAAAGTATAATTTGTAATCAAAAAGAAATGTGTTATTCATCTGGGCTTAATGAAACAAGCTTATAATAAAACTCGACCCCCTTTAAAATATATATACCTTAAGACCCGCGGCCCGTTGCTGTGGGTCTCTTTTTTTTGTCCTGAACTAATTTTTTTGTGTTTGTCGGGAATCCGACATTCTAACACGTTATCATGTGGTAATATTAATATAACACATCGGAATACTCAGCATTAAAAGATGGCGTCATAGGAACATGGCAAAGGGGTTTTCACATATGGACCAATTGAATGAACTTGCCGATCTTCAGGAGAAGGACCCTACCAAGGAAGTCATGATTGAGGCATTTCGTAAACACGGGGCTATCCAAACCTACAGGAAAAATGAGTTTGTTTTTCAGGAGAATGATCAACCCAGCGGTGCCTATTATGTTGATTCGGGATTAATTAAGATTTCCCAATCCTCTGAGGAGGGGCAAGGGATTACCTTATTTCTACGCTATGAAGGCGAAATTTTCGGTAATGCGGAAATTTTGACGAACATTCCTCGGAAACGATACGCGAAGTGTTTGGTAGACAGCCAAATCATTACGCTAGATGGGCGGAAATTTCTCGAATTGGCCAAGGCGAATGCTGAGTTTTCTTATTCTGTTGCTGTTCTAGGAGCTCGCAGACTTCTGCAAACACAGAGGATGGTTGAAACGCTCATTTCCCGCCCCGTAGCTTGGAGGCTAGCTTGGTTCCTCATGCAGCTGGGCAAACCGACGAATGTAAAGCTTGAGGTTCAGGTGCCGCTCAGTCATGAAGAAATCTCTTATGTCATTGGCTGCAGCAGACAAACCGTCACAGAAACACTCAATAAATGGCGCGATAAAGGGCTCATCGACTACGCCAAAAAGAAAATCGTTATTTTTCATCCGAACCGTTTTTTCACAGACATATGACGGAGAATGGCTTGGAGGGTATTCAGATGATTAGGATAAATAATGTAGATAAATCCTTTTCACAGCGGAAAGGCACTACCTACACGGCGTTGGATCAAGTTTCGCTCACGATTAAGAAAGGGGAATTCGTCTCCATTGTAGGCCCTTCAGGTTGTGGGAAGTCAACGCTTTTGAACCTGATAGCAGGGTTTGAAAAGGTGAGCAGCGGAACCATTACCGTGGGTGGGCAAAAGGTTACGGCTCCGGGGGCTGATCGGATTGTTGTTTTCCAAGAGCACGGCCTGTTTCCGTGGCTTACGGTTCTCGATAATGTGGCCTTTGGTTTGAAGCAAAAGGGGTTATCGAAGAAAGAACGCTATGCACTCGCTTTTGAGCAGATTAAAGCTGTTCACTTGAGTAAGTTTGTTGATCGTTATCCACACGAACTATCCGGGGGAATGAAACAAAGAGTAGCCATTGCTAGGGCGCTAGTTATGGATCCCGACATCCTTTTGATGGATGAACCTTTTGCGGCCTTGGATGAACAAACGCGATTTATTTTACTGAAGGATTTGGAAGAGATTTGGCTGAAAACAGGTAAAACGATTTTGTTTATTACACACAACATTCGCGAAGCCGTTATTTTGTCAGATCGGGTTATCGTGATGGCAACGCAGCCAGGCAGGGTCAAGAAGGAATTTGCCGTACAAGCAGCAAGGCCTCATCAAAGTGGCGATCCGCTCATTCATGCCTTGGAAAATAAAATTATGGAAGCTCTGACGGATGAGCTCGAGAAGGTAGTCAGAGAGGAGCTCGGCCATGAATACAGCCTTAAGAAGAACAGTATTTCTAATTCTTCTACTGATCATATGGGAGTTGGGATTTAGGGTTTTTCAGTGGGGGTGGAAGTTTCCTTCACCGCTGCAAACCTTTCAAGCTTTCTATGATGGCTTTACGCAGGGGCATCTCCTTAACGCGATTGCAGCTAGTCTTCGTCGCTTACTCATTTCATTCGCTATTTCAATTGGGTTTGGGACGATTTTGGGCTATTTATTTGCACGTTATCGGTATTTTGACGAAACCTTCGGCTTTGTGGTTGTTGCTCTTCAGACGGTTCCGAGTATAGCGTGGCTGCCATTCGCGATTATTTGGTTTGGACTTAATGATACTTCCGTCATTTTCATTACGACGATAGGTGCGACTTGGACGATGTCGATGGCTAGCAGGACGGGGATTTTGAACATTTCACCGATTCATCTGAGAGCTGCGCAAATGCTTGGAACAGGCAGCGGTTACCGGTTGTTCTTTCAAGTGCAGCTGCCGGCGGCATTTCCCCATTGGATCACAGGGATCCGAGTGGCTTGGGCTTTTGCTTGGCGTGCACTTGTAGCAGGAGAGCTTATTGCCAAGGGAGTGGGTCTTGGGCAAATGCTTCAGGATGGACGCGGGCTTGGGGATACGGCATCCATTCTCTGTGTGGTCATTATTATAGCCGTTATAGGCACAATTTCGGATCATTTCTGTTTCAAACAGCTTGAGGATAAAATCGTGCTTCGCTTTCAGCTTAAGAAATAATTGGCGTTTCATCGAACAAATAAGGGGGAATTATTTTGAAAAAATTAGGTTGGGTCATGAGTTTGGTATTAACCGGATCACTGCTATTGTCAGCTTGCGGACAGAGTAACGAAGCAGCGTCAAGTGCTGCCAGTGCAACGGTGAAAATTGGTATTTTGAAAAATGTTACACATGCTCCGGGATTTGTGGCACTGCAAAATAATTACTTCCAGCAAGGTTTTGGCCAAAATGCCAAGATTGAAGTCACGGCTTTTGACAATGGAGCGGACTTCGCAACGGCGATTGCGACCGATCAGATTGATCTTGGTTATGTAGGTCCGGGACCGGTCATCAATCAATATTTGAAAAGTAAAAATATCAAGGTGATTTCTGGAGCGAATAACGGTGGAGCGGTATTGGTGGCTCGTAAGGATGCTGGCATCCAATCTGTTAAGGATCTCGTAGGTAAAACCGTGGCTGTTGCTGCCAAAGGTGGCACACCAGATCTGTCTCTTCGCCTGCTGCTGAAACAGGAAGGTTTAAAAGTATCCACAGATACTTCCGGTGTACAAATCGTTACACGTGCTCCAGCAGATACCTTGGTAGCGATAAGGCAGAAAGAAGTGGATGCCACATTAATTGCAGAACCTTGGGGGACGCAAATCATTCAAGAAGGTTCTGGAACGATTCTAGTCGATTGGAATAAAATTCCACCAAAAGATGGGAATTATCCCTTAACGATACTTGTAGCGAGCGATAAATTTCTCAAAGAGCACCGTGATTTGGCCAAAAAAGCCGTGAAAGCAAACAAACAGGCCATCGATTTTATTCAGCAAAACCCGAGTAAAGCCTATGGTCTGATTAGCGATGAATTGAAGCAGTTAACCGGCAAAGGGATGGACCCGGCGCTCATTAAAGCGGCTATTGATCATTTGAAATTAACGGAAGATATCACCTTAGATGATATTAACGAGCAGGCCAAAGCCTCATTTGATGCTGGCTATTTAAAAGTGAAAGCGGAAGAACTGGACTTCAGCAAATTTCTGGATTTAACGCTTTTGAATGAAGTGAAAAAAGAAAAATAATCATAGTTACTTAGGAGGTCATTCATTTGCACATACAACCGCAGGAAAACCTATTGCCGGATTTTCATGAGCATATCAAAGTAGTGATACTAGGCACAGGTACACCGAGGGCCTTTTACGGTAGAGCCAAAGCAGGCGTCGCCATTCTCGCAGGGGATAAAACCTTTCTGTTCGACTGCGGTGGCGCGACCGTTGATCAACTGATTAAGGCGGGGATCATGCCGCAGCGGATCTCGGATGTCTTTTTCACCCATCATCATAGCGATCATAATTCCGGATTTTTCGATGTATTCATTACGAGCTGGCGTACGCATGTGATTGCGGATCGCGTATTTGAGGGGCGCAAAGGTCCAATGAATGTGTACGGACCAACGACGACGAAAGCGATCATAAGTAAAATGAGAGAGTCTTTTGATTTCGATGTGAATCTTCGGGTGAATTATAATTTCTCTGCCGGGGCAGGGGCGGACATTCAATACTTCGAAAATAACGAGGGTATTGTTTACGACCAGGGTGGTGTTAAAATTACCGCTTTCGAAGTGGATCATAAGCCTGTTTATCCAGCTATAGCTTATAAATTCGAATACAACGGCAAATCGGTTGTCATTTCGGGGGATACAATCCCTGTTGAAAATATGGTCAAACATAGTCAAGGTGTCGATTTACTTGTGCATGAATCTTACAATAAAACATGGCTGGACGCGCTTATTGCCAAATTTCCCGAGCAGACGATTGGCTTGTCCAATCCTGCGAAGTATCATTCAACTACGCTGGAAGTCGCTGAAATCGCTCGAGCAGCTGGGGTTGCGCATTTGGTGCTCACCCACCATATACCTGCGCCTGCAGCTAATGATGAAGCCGAAGCCGATTACATGGAAGGCATGCGAGATATCTACTCAGGCCGAATCACGATGGCTAGAGATTTAATGGCATTTGATCTTTCATAGTTATATGGAAAAGCCGCCCCGAGTAATGTCTCGAGGCGGCTTTTCCGCACGAAAATAATTGATACGTTTTTGGCTTTGGGGTAAAGCGACTAAGCTTTTGCAGGTTGAATGAATCTATATTCTCGGTTGAAGTGATGTTGTAGAATGTGCAACAATTACTGCCAAATTCCCGCCTCTCCCCCTTCGTTGTTGCATAATGTACAACAATCGGGCCCGATAAAGGCTGTTTTGCAATAAATGGGCTCGAA
>NZ_WHOC01000188.1:0-2991 GCF_013141785.1 Paenibacillus germinis | reverse complement strand
CAGTATTCCGATATCTCACATCCAAATCTTGAATGGAAGGTAGTCAAGCTTGCGAACGGTTACTATAAGCTTGTAAATCATACAAGCGGTAAGGTCCTTGACAATGCGGGCTCTTTAACAGACGGGACCCCTCTTTATCAATGGGCTGATTTAAACAATCCAAACCTGGAATGGGCATTACAAGCAACAGCTCAAACGGTGCAGGTTTCTTCGATTTCGGTAAGTGGAGCTGGCGGCGCGAGTGCGATCACAGTCAAGGATGGAACGCTGCAAATGCAAGCTGATGTTCTGCCAGCCAATGCAACAAACCGTAATGTCACATGGAGCGTCTACGAAACAGATGGTACAACGTTAACGGATAAAGCGACAATTGATGCCAATGGATTGTTGACAGCTAAAAAGGTCGGGACTGTGAAAGTGGTTGCGACGGCTGCTGACGGCAGCGGCAAAAAAAGCTTCAAGGATCTCGTAATTGATTTTATATCTCCTGTTACGACAGACAACGCTCCTGCCGGATGGGTCAATCATGACACGACCGTCAATTTGAATGCTGTAGATGACGGTTCGGGAATATTGGCTACTTACCTCACGGTAGACGGTGGCGCCCAACAAAGTGGAAATGCGATTGCGTTCAACACAGAGGGAGTCCATACGCTTGTATATTGGAGTGTGGATCATGCAGGCAACGTGGAACAAGCCCATACGGTAACGGTAAGCATCGACAAGACGGCTCCGACCTTAACGGTATCAGACTCTAATTCTACAACAGTTTACTTGGGTTCGACTTACACAGACGCTGGAGCGACAGCTACTGACAATGTGGATGGCGAAGTAACGAGCTCGATTGTAACAACTGGAACAGTTGATACATCCAAAGAGGGTACCTATTCAATTACGTACACTGTCCAAGATCATGCTGGAAACACAGCAATCGCTACGAGAACGGTTCAAGTAATAAATGTCTATAAGTTTAGTGGAATTTTACAACCGATAAACGTGGATGGTCAAAGTATTTTCAAACAAGGAAGCACAGTCCCAGTAAAATTCCAACTAACGGACGCTTTAAATCAATACGTATCCAATTTAAGTGCATCAATAAAAGTTACTTACTTGTCAGCTGATGTAGATGGAACAGATATTGAAGATGTGATTTCGACTGACGCTTCGACAGGAACGCTTTTCCGTTATGATAGTACAGCTAATCAATATATCTTTAATTTGAGCACCAAAAATCTGGAAGCTGGCAAATATCAAGTTGAAGTTCTATTGCCTTCAACCTATACACTTGTTTCAACAACGCCTCTTAAAATTACATTCAGTTTGAGATCTAAATAGGATGATTGCGTAAGCAAAGTCACTCCAGCAGGAATTTAGAGAATTGCAA
Organism: Paenibacillus germinis; assembly: GCF_013141785.1. NCBI lineage: Bacteria > Bacillati > Bacillota > Bacilli > Caryophanales > Paenibacillaceae > Paenibacillus > Paenibacillus germinis. The sequence continues at coordinate 1,607 of NZ_WHOC01000188.1, read as the reverse complement.
GGACTGTCATAGCCACCGGCGCTGACAGTCCTTGTTTTTCCAATAGAGATTGAGATGTAAAGAGATGTTAACTAGGTAAACAAAACGGTCGAATTTAATGTTGACAAGACAGCTCCAGCGCTTTCCGTCCAGTTGGATAAGACGTCGATTTGGCCAGCGAATTATATAATGGTTACGATCAATGCCACGCTGAATTCTAGTGATGATACATCAGGCGTTGAATCCGTGGTATTAACTTCCATTATTAGCAACCAACCAGATAGCGGTCAAAGCGACATTCAGGCCAATTTCGGCACAGCAGCCACTTCCTTTAGCTTGCGTGCGGAGAAGTCGCGCATCTATACCATCACATATACAGCTACCGATAAAGCTGGTAACAAAACGGTTTAATCTGTTACCGTCATAGTACCTCATGATCAATCCGACAATCAGGGATAACAAGTTGGTAACCATGTTGAATGAATGATGAGAATCGTCAGTTTCCTATGAGAAACTGACGATTTTTTTGTGTCGCGGTGCGTACGAGGGATTGCTGGAGCTGCTAAGGTAACGGGTGTATAGTTGAGGAAATTTACGTTGCTTGTAGTTGACAACGACATGGTCTGTCCAAGCAGCAGAAGAGTCTCCGCTATCCGAAAATGGTGTAACGGTACCAGTGCTCGTATCAAATGGAACGAATGAGAGCTTGATCCGAGTAGAAGGTAATAAGCTGGTTGTCTCCTATTCCAATACTTGTTATCGGAGTATTTTCTGGTAATATACCAACAACAGATCTGAAAACAATTTTATTGAGAAAGTCATTAAATTGCAATTATTTGGTAATTGAAGATTTGCAAAATCTATTAAATTCACATAAGCTAATGATCAATCATTTCATGTTAATGTCATGGCTCGTTTACTAAAGTAATAGTAAAGTTTTGTACTTAGGTACAATTCCATTACAACCTATGCTTGAAGGTAACGAAACAATAAAAAGTAGAAGTGTAATCTGCAATTTGAAGGCATCTTAGTATCACAAATTTGAAAATTTAAACACGAGCCATTTTGGTATCGTGTTTTTTTGTGCAGAAAACCATAGATTTGCGACAATTCATCTTACAATAACCATGCGAAACGACAAAACATAATACAGAAGGCGCCAAAAACAAGTTACAAAAACATCAAAATTAGTGCTATAAAAGCGACAAAACTAGTTACAGTTCATAAGATTCGTTCGTGGTGGGGGATTTCTCGTCCATGAGTGGCATGCAATAGATTTCAATTTATACAGTCTCTCTCATGATCACATGAACGGAAAGCGTGCGCCGCTGTCTGGAAATGAATCAGGCAACCATTTACCCACTTCAGTCAGAGAAGCCTTTAAACGGCTTATGAAGGCGATTAAAGAGGGCAATGGACTAATGCGCGTCGAAGTCCCCGAAGTGTTGTCTAGCACGCCTTTAGTCAGCAGCTGCGTTCACTCCATTGGGTGAACGCATATTTTATTTTAGGGGGAATGTATGGTGAATAGAGGTAGTGCTTTACGCAGCAATACGCAGATGAATAGACTTAAGGACGGTAGAGGTCAAGGTGAAGACTTCTCGTGATTGGTGCGAAGTCTAGAGGAA
>NZ_WHOC01000187.1:0-5513 GCF_013141785.1 Paenibacillus germinis | reverse complement strand
GGATATATCTTTGTAATCTGGATCTGTTATTTCTAGGATTTTATTTTTGACAAAAATCTTTTGTGATTCCGCATCATAGTCGATGGTTGCTCCCAAATTTTCAGCTATAAAGCGAATGGGTACATACGCATGTCCATCTACATTCAGTACCTTGTAATCATTGTTTAATCCAATATTACTACCATTAATTTCAAAACTCGCTGGAAATAATAACGCTTGAATAGAATCCGATGCGAAAACAACAGTTGAACAGGCAATAGCTAAACCTAAACTCAATCCCAATATAAATTTTTTCAATACGACACCCCTTTTCTTCGTTGTTTATAAATATAGACGCTAAAGCTTTCATTTTGTTGTAAAAAATAGGAAAATTACCAAAAATAATTTCCTTAAATGGAGTTTATTTCACCGCTATTCTGCCCGTTAGTTCGGTGACAAAAAAGAGACCCACAGCAACGAGCTGAGGGCCTAAGTTTATATTTTAAAGGGGGTCGATCTTTATTATAGTCTTGAATGATTAATGCTACATGAAAATAAGATTTCAATTATGTAACAACTACTTAACGGTGACCTTGTACTAACGTTAGCTTAGATTGCCACTTTCCATTAATGTCTGCAGCGGAATTTAGTTAAAAGAACGATATTATCCATTTAATTATTAAAATGAAAACTATGATCCCGATTAATTCAAATATGTAATCTCTCCTTGAAAATTTGTCTTTGCTTAATTTCAATTTAAAAACTAGGAAGATTGCAACACCAAAAATAATTGAAAGTATCTCCTCCAGCATATACCTCACCTCAAAAGTATTGAACTATAGTTTCCGTTAGTTGAGTGAATGAGTCACGCCTTGTCTCCTTCGTGAATCATCAGAGATTTAAGCCCAATTTTATTTAAGTAGACCAACCGTAATTCAATTTCATCCTTCACCTGGCTAGAAACCTTCAACTCATGCACGTCGAGTGAATGGGGTAAACCTCGAATAAACAGCAACAATTCCTGTATCGGCAATCTTAGAGTATCTACAATCGATTGACCTTGTATCGTTGTAGCTATTATTTCAGGTGCCATCTTGCTTCCGTTACATGCGGCGCATTGGACTTGCTTGGAGAAGAAACGGATCGCCCTAAGGTTCCCCTTACTCTTCGTTCCCGCATCGCGCATATATCGCAAATCGGCAACGCATCCGCGGTAGAAACTTGTCGCTTGTTTCTTTTTGTATACATAGGAAACAGGGTCATTCTTGTAACCGTAAAGTAAAATATCCATAAATCGCCTATCCTGCTCGGCAAGCGGCTTTTCATAGTCAATCCCGATCATCTTGGCCAATGCTTTGATTTTGAACACCGGCGCACAAATCGTACCTGCCCAAAGAAGCACGGCCCCATGTTTTAGGGATAGTTCGGATGCGATCATTCGGGCGGGATCAATATCAATCACGGTTTCGGTTCCATTACATGAAGTACAAATCCCGTATGGACTGTTCGCGGAAAAACCCTGAGAAGTCCCTGACCTACTGCTGTCTCTACACTTCCCAATCAGTGCATAAAGCAATCTAAGATATTCCGACACAGCTGTTATTGTACCGACTAGGCTGCCTGCTCTTTTTTCGTTAAACTTTTCTTGGGGGAGTAATAGACTTTCCAAATTTATAACCCCTTCCGTTATGCATCTAAGATAAATACAATAGGTAATAATTTCCCCAAAAGTTGAAGAAAACCTTTTTTGATATCCTGCCCGTTAGCGGAGAAGGCTGCCGATCATTGCTGTCGGCAGCCTTCTCCTGATGTTTATTGAGCTATCGTTTCTCGTTAGCGTAATTTATTTTAGGAGACAAAGGTCATCTAACCGACTGGTAAACGAGACCTATGGCTCCAGAATCAAAGGTCTTGTTTTCGATAAGTTTAAGATTGACCTTCTCCTTGAGACCTTGGAATAACGGCAACCCGCTGCCGATCAGGACGGGAGAAACCGTAATTTTATACTCATCGATTAAATCAAGCTGCATAAGGTGGTGTGCGATCCTAGGACTGCCGAGGATGACCATATCCTTGCCTGGCTGCTGTTTGAGGTTCTTGATCTCTTCCTCGACATCTTCTTTCACCAGTCTGGAATTGTTCCATTCGACTTTGTCCAGTGTCGTGGAAAAAACGATTTTGGCTGTCTTATCGATCCACTCGGCATGATTCCGTTCATGCTGCGAAGCTGATGGGTTCGAAGGCACAGATGGCCAATAACCGTGCATTAATTGATAAGTCCCTCGTCCCCAAATGACGGTGTCGGCAGTACTTAGAATTTCTTTCGCGTATTTCTCTAAATCACCATCGTAGGAAATCCAGCCAATGTCCATTGCACCGTTTGGCCCTTCTACAAAACCGTCAAGCGATGCGTGCAAAAATAGAACGAGTTTTCTCATTTTCAGTGCTCCTTTGTTCATGAGGGATGTCTACTTTAGTTACATTTTAGCACATTTCAGCTTGGATTGTTTCTTATGGATTGCTAAGCTAAACTGCCCTTTACTTCAATGAAATCAAAAAAGAGCTGCTTCAATGCAGCTCCTGAACTATAGTTCGCCGTTAGTTTAATCCCGAAATGCTAAATGCTTTGATTTGTTGTATTATTTCTGTGATATTATTGGGATCTTTTATTTCATATAGATAATTAGCTTCGTCTTTACTAGGTGGTATTTCTCCCGAATTTCCTTGTCGCTCCAACACTTCTAAAAAGCTCGATGCACTTCTGAAAATAGCTTTACTTCTTTGTGTTTGTTCAACTCGTGCTCTCAGTATTTCAATAGATAAATTAAAGTAAACAATAATACTTTTAAATCCCTTTTCATGAAAATATCTGAGTACATTTGTTCGTCCTGATTTATTTAAATTACAATTGCTTAAGATGATGTGAAAATTACTTTGCTCTGCAGCATATTCAACAATCGCATTGGTAATAGAGAATTTTAGTGTATTAGGTCCTTCTATTGGGAGAAGTTTCTTATAATGACTATTAATAAATTCAGCATGATTATCCTGATCAATGATTACAGCTTCTTGTAAAACAGATTCCAATTCTTTAGCAAAGGTAGTTTTTCCACTATGCGTTATTCCAACTGTCATAATTACTAGGCGGTTCATATAATTAATCGCTCCTTTATGTTTTAGGTCGTACTTTCAGATAACGTGATATTCAGAAAGTTCGTAACTAATCCATCCCGAAGTGTATTCGAGAAACGATTGAATTATCCTGCCCGTTAACAAAAGGCTGCAAGCGGCAGCCATTTTTAGGGTTTTCAACTATCGTTATGCGTTAATGCTGCTACCGTCGCACACCCTATCTCCTCCGAAACTACCTGCCTGGAGTTCTGTCTTTGTTCAGTTCACTAAAGAACTTTATTTCAATTAAATAACTTTATTTCTCTAACAGATAATTTGCATATCCCCGCCCCATGCGTTATTATGTTTATATCGACAAATTTGCAGGTCTATACAAGGAGGTGTACGCGTCCATGTGCCCCCGTACCAAAGAACAAAATGAGCTCATCCGCATGCAGCGCAGTGAACAGATCCTTGACGCCGCCGCGCGCACCTACTTCCACACGGGCGGCAGCTTTGATATTCGCGACGTCGCCCGCGAGGCCGAGATCGGTTACGGCACGGTATACCATTATTACCCCAACCGACATTTATTAATAGAAGATGTGCTGGGCAGCGGCTTCGAGCGATGCGAGCAAGCCCTGGCAGAATGGGCAAGCATCTACGGCGGCGGCCAGGATGAGAGGCAGATGTTGACGTATTGCAAGGCGCTGCTCCGGCTGTGGCAGTCGGACGCCCGCGCATATCTCGTCTACAAAATGGCGGCGGAACATTATGCAGGCTTGCCTGAGAGGGATCGGAACTCCACCAAGAGACGATTCATGGAACGGCTGTACGTTCCGCTCCAATCGATCGCCCAGCGCGAAGACGACAGCGTCGACCATATGCTTGCCGTGCTGGTCGGCTGCTGCGGGCTGCACTACTATGCGGGCACTTCCGAGCTGGACGTCGATCGAATCGCCAAGCTCGCGATGCAAGCTATTACGAAGGAGTCCTGATACGAACATGGTCATCTTAAAAAGCAAGCATGAAATCGAGGCTATCCGTAAGGCATGCCAAGTGGTGGCCGAATGCCATCGCACGATCGCCCCACTCATCAAACCGGGAATCACGACGAACGAGATTGAGCGCATATTCGAGGACATTATCTTGAAGCACGGCGCCAAGCCCTACACGAAGGGCTACAAGGGCTATCAATATGCGACCTGTGCCTCCGTCAACGACGTGATCGCGCATGGCTTTCCTAGAGATAAGCCACTTGAGGATGGCGATATCGTGACGATCGACACGGTCGCGGAGCTCGACGGCTGGCTCGGCGATTCAGCCTGGAGCTATGCGGTCGGGAAGATCTCGCCGACAGCCGAGAAGCTGATGCGCGTCACGAAGGAATGCCTTGACCTCGGTATCGCGCAGGCGCAGCCCGGCAATCGGCTCGGCGACGTGACGAGCGCCATCCAGCGGCATGCCGAATCGAACGGATTCGGCGTCGTGCGTGACCTACTCGCGCATGGCATCGGCCGGGACCTGCACGAGGCGCCGAACTATATGCATGTCGGCAAACCCGGCAAAGGCCTCCGCATCAAGGAAGGCATGGTGTTCACGATCGAGCCAATGATCACCGAAGGCACCTACTTCATGACAATCGATTCGGACGGCTGGACCGCGCGGACGCTGGACCGCAAGCTCGCCGCCCAATACGAGCATACGATCGCCATCACGGCTCAAGGGCCACAAATCCTGACCGCGCAATAGAATAATTAGAAGTCGACCACGAGATGGTCGACTTCTTTTTTTCGTATTCGGCATAGCATCTTTCTTCATCCGATACATGCGTTTATCCGCTTTCTTATAGAGCTCAAAGGCATTCTTCAGAAAATTGCTGGATCCGATACTACGGTGATGGATAACTCATTCCCGTCTTCAAGCCGAAGCAGGTTCGCGGACAGAGTAGCCTCAATGATCGTGATGAGGCTACTCTGTCCGCGATCACATGCCAGTACGATGATTTCATCTCCGGCGAACCGCGCGACAAAATCGGAAACGCCGGCTGACTCTGACTATAACTGGGCTAGATGACGCAATGCAGGATCTCCCGCATGGATGGCCATGGGAGTCGTTAATCGAGCAATTCAGTCCTTTATTTCGAATGCGGTCCCATTGCGTTATTCTGCCCGTTACTTCAACGAGGCTGCCGATTAATGCCGGCAGCCTCGTCTTGTTTTCTTATTGAACAAACGTTTCTCGTTAGCGTAACGTCAGTTAATCCCATTGCTTATTCTGTATTCCGGCTAATATCCTTTCAACTATCCATTTGGGCGAGGACGAGGGCGACAGCTACTCATACCAATTCGTCCACGACTGGCCAACGTACCAGTGCTGCATGAAGGAGCTGTCCGGGCAAGGCTATTCGACCTCTGGAGGAA
>NZ_WHOC01000186.1:0-3905 GCF_013141785.1 Paenibacillus germinis | reverse complement strand
CAGGAGTGATGTCATGAATCCAGTCATTGGTGTGGATGTTTCAAAGGGAGAGAGCCATGCACAAGCTTTTTTAGACCGTGGAGTACCTCATGGGAAGATTTTTAGGTTTAATCATGATCTAGAAGGTCTAGCGTCTTTTTTAAGTTATATTAAAGGTGTGGAATCGGCAGCAGGGATTCGTCCTACCATTGTTATGGAAGCAACAGGCCATTATCAAAGCCCTGTTGTTCAGTTTCTGGATGAGCACCAGTATTTGAACATCGTCATTAATCCTTTAATCTCACATAACGCCAAGAAAACCAATTTGCGAAGGTTAAAGACGGATGCCGCAGACGCCCATCTATTAGGGACACTGTTCTATAAAGAAGAGTTTGAACCCTACAAAAAGCGGGGGCAGCATCTTATGAATTTACGCTTTCTAACACGCCAATATGAAACTTTAACAGGTATGTATGTCCAAGCAAAACTACAGTTCCAGGCTATTTTGGATCAAGTTTTTCCTGAATATCATGGCGTGTTTGGTGACCTTTATTCAAAGGTGTCCCTTCGATTTTTGGCTTTACACCCAACATCAAAAGAAGTCCTAGAAATGTCTGAGTTGGAGATTACTACTGCAATCCAAAGTCTTACTGGACGCGGCAAATCCGTCTCATGGTGCTTGGAACGTGCTCAAATCCTAGGAGCGGCAGCAAAGCGAAATCCCTTTAAGGAGACGGCTTTTTCAAGCCATTTGATCTCCATGCAGCTGCTCATCAAATTGCTTCTTCAATACCAGGATCATCTATCAACCCTTAATAAATCGGTAGATGGCCTGGCTGAAGAGCTACTTGAATATGATTTAATCCAATCGATACCCGGAATTGGCACTAAGATTGCTGCAACAATTTTAGCTGAGATTGGTGAGATCGATCGGTTTGATCACGCAAAGAAACTGGTGGCCTTTGCCGGTGTTGATCCAAGTGTTTTTTCTTCAGGTAAGTTTGTAGCTACCCAAAATAAAATCACAAAGCACGGCTCCAGAAGGCTTCGTACTGCCTTGTATCAAGCTGTACGATGTGGAATTCGTAGTAATAGAAATAAGAAATTAAGGGCTTATTATGATAAGAAACGTGCTGAAGGAAAGCTGTTCAAAGTAGCAATAATTGCATGTGTGAATAAACTCATTCACTGGATTTTTGCCATCTTAACTACTAAGGAAGCGTTCCGGTTAGAGTGAACAACGAGAAATAGAAATATATGGAATATATTTCCGTGCTAAATAGGACGGCTCTTTCCCATGCACTTTTTAAAGTATACCACCTCATGAACCTACTATTAATAATTAAATATTGACAAGCTATTAGCTGGAATAGTTCAATGCCCCACGATATATTTATTATGTGACTTTGTTGGCAACCCGAGATATTCTTCGACTTGATCGGCAATCGGATCAAATAAAAAGCCGCCATTTAGGCGGATATTAATCGGACTATTTTCTTGTCACCAGACATTTATACTGAAATGTTGTACTTGTCATTGAATAATCCAATTATTTGCCTTAACTTGAGATCGAGTCTTAGCATTACTTCGGATATAATATCCTTTGGTATTTCCTTATAGTAAGCATGTGCAATACCACCTGTAATACACGCTATCGTGTCACTGTCTCCACCAATTGATATAGCCTTTCTAATCGCATCTTCAAAATCTGTTGATTCTAAAAATGCAATTATCGCTTGTGGGACCGACCCCTGACAGCTTGGATCAAAAGCATAGTTTGGCCTTATGTCGTCTAGTCTTTGCTTGAGATTGTATTTGAATCTCTGCTGAATAAATGATTGAATTTCATCTTTTGATTTATTATTTCTCGCTAGAAAGACTGCACAAGCTACGGCTTGAGCACCAATGATACCTTGCCTATGATTGTGGGTTACTAATGCTGATCTTCTGGACTCAATCATCACTTCTTCTAAAGAGCTAAAGACAAATCCTATCGGGCACACTCTCATAGCCGATCCGTTTCCATAACTTCTGTATGGTTTGGGGTTGTTACTCAAAACCCATTCCTCAAACTTTTGACCATACCCAACGTTAGGATACCATCTAGCGTATTGCCTTAATTTATTAGCATATAATCTCTTGCTTGCGTAATAATCAAACAGCTTATTACTTTGTTTTTTCTTGTTTAGAACAGCATCAGCTATGGCTACTGTTAAAACAGAATCATCTGTAAATCTCGTGAACCTATCATAGAGTTTAAACTCAGTAGATTTGGTATTATGCCACTCAAAGACTGAACCAATTACATCCCCTATAACAGCACCTAACATAATCCACCTCTTGCCAAAGCCTTATTAACTTTCGCCATATTCTTATTATTCGAGAAGAAACTAATTTTTTCATTTAAGCTATCTCTACTCAGTTCTAGGGTTTGTGAATAAACCGATAATTTCTATAATCTCGGCTTCAGCAACACGTCTTGGTCCCTCCATGAAATATCCTTTAAGTCCTACTTTAATGTCATGAACATGTCTTTCCTCTCGTGCTTTAGGAAATAATATCCACATTCTAGCGGTGCCTAATTCTAATACTGAACGTGTCTCAGTAATAATTATTTCTCCGTTCTCATCTTCGAACTCTGGGTGAATGACTCTCAATTCAATCCCTGTCTTTAAAAAATCATCTTCTAAAGCAAAATCACTTCTATATCCTTGTCGAGGAAGTATTTTCCTACCTCCTTCTTCTTGCGTAAAAAATCTATACTTCACTTTAAAATCAGGTGGAAACCCGCGAATTACTTCATTCGATATCCACAAATGAATACCCCCAAAAGTGTTTTTATGAAGTTATTCTCTACATTAGAGTTATTTCCTTTATTTGTAACTAACCTGCCCTTTAGTTGAATAGCATAAAAAGGACCCACAGCAACGGGCTGAGGGTCTAAGTTTTATATTTTAAAGGGGGTCTACTTTTATTATAGGCTTGATTAATTAATGCCGCATGAAAATAAGATTTCAATTATGTTACATTTACTTAACTCTTGTTCCTCGTTAGTTGAATGTACTTCAATTTCCTGTACTTAGAGAATGCTGAGATTAATCACATGCTAGTTCGATAAAACTACCTTCCCTTAAGTATTTCCTCAATGACCTTAGAAAAAGCGAGTTCCGCAGTGCCGCCCTTACCCTTAATTATACCTCAGTGAGCTTCATGTACATGAATTACATAACCATGACCCAATTCTTTGCACTCTAAAGTAAAAGTAAAGCCGTTGTCTGACAACCAATACATTAAGTCGGATAAACTAGGAAGCCACGTCCCTTCGTTATAAACAGATGAAGGTGCCAGTAAATCTCCTTGTGGTAAGATTCGACCTCCTATTATCCATTCTTCATTATTATATTTGTAGAAATCGAACGGTGCTTTCTCACCAATATAAAATGTTCTTTTAAAGCCTAATTCTTTTAACTTTAAAGCTGATATTTCAGATAAATACATTTTTTCACCTGCTTTACTTTTATATTCACGAGTATTCGTTCTGAACTCTAAAATAGCCTTTCATTCTGTTCATGTACAAGATTGTTCTTTAACCTGCCCGTTACTTCAATGAAAAAGAGGAGCTGCGGCAAGCTCCTCCACTATCGTTACCCGTTAGCGTAACGCCAGTTAATCCCATTGCTTATTCTGTATTCCGGCTAATATCCTTTCAACTATCCATTTGGGTGAGGACGAGGGCGACAGCTACTCATACCAATTCGTCCACGACTGGCCAACGTACCAGTGCTGCATGAAGGAGCTGTCCGGGCAAGGCTATTCGACCGGCATTGACTTGCTGAACAGCTACACCAAGGTTGAGATCGGGGAACGCGGCAACATCCATATCGTGCACTGATGCATTGCATTCCGAAATCGAAATTCTGGAGGAA
>NZ_WHOC01000185.1:0-2975 GCF_013141785.1 Paenibacillus germinis | reverse complement strand
AGAATTCAGGAAGGAGAAATTAAGAATGCCGAACAAACAAAATAATAAAGCCGTACCATCCTCTATAGGGCTGATCATTCTCGGCATTATTGTTATTGCAGCTAATTTACGTACTCCCTTAACATCAGTTAGTCCTTTAGTGAGTCTGATAAGGGATGACGTTCATATTTCAAATACATTAGCAGGCCTGATCACAACGGTACCCTTGCTTGCATTTGCTTTATTATCGCCTCTAGTACCAAAATTAGGACAAAGGTATGGGGTTGAACGTATCATTATGATCGCCTTACTCTTTCTGACTGTAGGTATTGTAATACGTTCTTTATCTGGCGCAGCTAATCTGTTTATTGGGACAGCAATTCTTGGATTCGCAATTGCCGTATGTAATGTATTATTGCCAAGTATAATCAAAAGGGATTTCCCAAATAAAATTGGCTCCATGACAGGTGTTTACTCCATTTCAATGAGTTTATGTGGAGCAATCGCATCGGGAATCAGTGTGCCTCTAGCCGTAAACGCAGGTCTAAAATGGCAGGGAGCATTGGGAATATGGGGGATTCTAAGCTTTGTATCAATCCTCTGTTGGTTACCCCAATTAAGAAATCAAACAAAGCAAACAACCACGACGAGTCAACAAATGGCCAGCAACGATGTGAATGTTTGGCAATCCCTCATTGCCTGGGAAGTAACCTTGTTTATGGGTATACAGTCCATGGTTTTCTATGTTTTGATCGCATGGTTGCCTGAAATTTTAAAGCAGCAAGGAATTGATCCAAACCAATCAGGATGGTACCTCTCGATCATGCAGTTAGCTATGCTTCCATTTGCCTTTATTGTCCCCGTTATTGCTGGGCGCATGTCTAGCCAACGGTTGTTAGTGGTCATTACAACCATTTTGCTTTTGACGGGAACGATTGGACTTCTTTACGGAAGCTCCAATATGATTCTGTTGTGGATCATCATGCTCGGAATTGGTGGAGGCTTCGCCTTTAGTTTGTCCATGATGTTTTTCGGGTTACGTACTGAAAATGCGCATCAAGCAGCGAAACTATCTGGCATGGCGCAATCGATCGGATATCTTTTTGCCGCAGTCGGTCCTGCTCTTATAGGATATCTGCATGATGCGACAAATAGTTGGAACCTGCCACTTTTCATTCTGCTTGGCGCTGCGGTCTTGCTCTTTTTAGTCGGTATAGGAGCAGCAAGAAACCGTTTTGTAGGTAGCCGAAATAGTTACGAGCTGCCACGGAAAGGATGATAAATATGTTTGACAAAATTATGATGACCATTGATAAAGCTGAAATAACGAACAAACTACTCGATGCAACCATTGAGATAGCCCGAAGCAAACAAACTCAAGTTACCTTGGTTAATGTCAGCCAAGAATATGTGTCGAATGGCATGACATATGTACCAGAGAAATTCTTGGAAGAAATATTGAACGAAATGGAGAAAGCGAGTTTGGAACAGCTGCAACAAGCCAAATCTAAATTAAAATCTGCGGGGATTAACCCGGAAACAGTTCATCTTAAGGGAGATCCTGCACATGAAATATTAAAATATGCAGGGGATACCGAGCAGCAACTCATTATTATTGGGAGCCGTGGGCTAAGTGGCATAAAAGAAATGATGCTTGGAAGTGTCAGCCACAAGGTTTCACAGCTATCAAGTTGCCCAGTCCTCATTGTGCATTAACTCTTTCGGGGACTGCAGAGATGATGCATTGTTATACTAAAGGGTAACGATAGTTGAATAACCAGGGAGCAGATCGCCGCGGCCGGCAGCTGTTCCCTTTTTCTTTGAAGTAACGGGAGTTTAGTTTAATCAACAATTCGCGCTAGCTGAAACAAGGGAAAGTGAAAATCACCTAGAATATGTAAATAAAATGAATATTCAGGGGTGAATATGTTGGAAGTAAAGGCTGTCTTTTTTGATTTGTTTGAGACGCTTATTTCAGAATATGAAAACGGTAAAAGAAAGGCCCCGCGTTCAACCCACTTCGTAGAACAGCTTGGGATAGAATCCAAATTATTTGATAAAGAGTGGAATAAGAGACAGGAAAAAAGAATGGATGGTACTTATTCTGATTTTCCTTCAGTGCTAAGTGAAATCTTTAATTATCTCGGACATGAGGTTACCGACGAAAAAATTAATGAAATACATAAAGAACGTGTTATGTCCAAATCTATACCATTTAGCAGTATAGACAATGAAATTTTAGAAATGTTGGACCAAATAAGAACGTCGGGATTGAAAATCTGTCTAATTAGCAACTGTACGCCAGAGGAAGTATCAGCATGGGATTCCTGTTCCATAGCAAAATATTTTGATGATGTTATTTTTTCTTTTGCTGTCAAAACGGCAAAGCCTAATTCTTCTATTTATCATCTTGCCTGTCAAAGAATGGATGTGTCCCCATCTGAATCATTATTTGTTGGTGATGGAGGCTCCAATGAGCTAGAAGGAGCTGCAAGAATTGGAATGAGGGCTTACCATGCTACATGGTTTATTCCGACTTTTAAAAGTGAAAAAATTACGGGTTTTCCCAAGCTAATAAAACCATCAGAGTTGCTAGCATTAATAAGAACTTAATGTAATAATCAAATTGCTTTGACAGCCCCTAGGCTATTTTGGTGACAGATTTCGTTGGAAATTTAAACTCGGAATAACCAAACTAAGAACGATAGTTGAACAGACAAGGAGCAGTTCACGCTGAAGCTGCTCCCTTTCTTTATTACGCTAACGGAGAACTATAGTTGAGGAGCCTGCATCGCGGCAGCTCCTCTTTTTGTTTATTAAAGTAACTGGCAGGATAGTTCAATCGTTTCGTAAGTACCTTCAAGCATATAAATTCACGAATGCAGGAAAGTACGGGAACCATATGGAATAAATATACAACTTTACCTTATTAGGAGGTCGTGAAATGGCGTTTCCTACACATATTGTATCAGCAGGCGGAATTGTAGAAGATGGAA